>JAHBXT010000007.1 GCA_019636385.1 Pirellulaceae bacterium
GAACCTGACGACTGTCGAATATATCCAACTGCTGGACTGGACGGCGCGACAAGTTGTTCCGGGCAAACGCGGTAGCACGCCTGAAAGGGCTCCGCCGATATTTGAACGACTGAAGCTTGGCATGTCACCCGACACGTTTGGCGAACTGGTCGGCAGTTTCGGCAAACTGTTTAAGCTTGTAGCCGGCAAGCCCAGTGTCGTGGATGCTCACCGCAGTCAGCGCCGACGCAAACGCTTTACGATGGATACTGCCGCGCGGCGATTGTTAGAAGTCTAACGCGAATTCTTGCGGCTGTCGCGGAACTGGCAAACTGCCCCGCAATTCAGAGCCGGCAATACACTGCCTGCAGGGCTGTAATGCGAGGCATCGTAATGATGTTGATTCTGCCTCACGTCAGCTGACGGGTTCCCTAGCTGAATGCCAATTTCGGCAAGCCGTACTCGGGCAATATTGCGTTGCACCGAAGCAGCGACAACCAAACTAGCGATTATCTATCGGGCCGTTCGCCCTTATCCCCCAAACCCATCAAATTATTCTGTCAATCCACTGTCCCCCCGACAGATTGCTGTGTCCCCCAGCGCGAGCGGGGGCGGGGGTGTTCGAATCAAACTACGTCTGACGGCGCAAGAGACTGGGCTGTCCGTGAAAGCGGGACCACCTCACGGCGCCCGTACTTTACCCCCAGCCATCCTGCTGTGTCCCCAGGGGAGCCCGCCATCGGGCTGCCTTCGGCCTCCACTTCTTTCCGGGTTGCCAATGGTAGCAGCCTTTCCGCTCCCAACCGGGGAACGCATCCTGCTAAGACATTGCGGCGGCTTCCTGCCGCCGCTCTTCAGTTCGTTCTGCTTCGCAATCGTCCTTCAACCACACTAGGCAGCGTTGATGAGGTCGCTATCTCTGCGAATTCATCGAATGATTCAGGAGGGCAACTGCCGCTTGTTACATATCCATACTGCCCTTCTACAAGCTTCGTGATCTTTTCTAGCTCGCTTTCGATTGAACCCTTTGGGCCACCAATGCCCACAATCATTCGACCCTCACCAGTAAAAAAGAGCATGACTTGGTCCGGTTCACCTTCGGAATCGCAATCCCAGTACACTGAGTAACTCGACTCGCGATCATTCTCCAAACGTTCAATCAATTCGGAAGGATTCTTGTACGTGATTTCTGGCTCGTCTGCGAACTCAGGGTACGGGTACTCTTCCGCAACTTGCGTTCGACTCCTTCCGAATGCATCCAAAAACCTGTTCGCAACTGCCTTCGAGCGGCTACCACACAGAACGTATATCTCTGTAGCATCCATTCTGTCACCTCGCCTTCCCTGCGCTGATGAAGATGTCGTCAAGCGTCTCGTAGTAGTAATACTTCGTTCCGTTAAACCAAGCCTCATAGAAGTTCACATCCACCGATTGGCCATTGAACGGCTTTTTCGGTGGATTAGGAATCTTGGTTCCATTCTCGCGAATATATCCATCGATGTTATTGAACTGAGTCCGCAAGGCTTCTGCGTTCTTTTGGCTCCAGGCAGGAAGCCCAAGCTCTTGGGCATGCCGAGAATATGAGTGCTGAAACGCCCTGCGTTGAGCAGCGGTCATCTGCGCCCACGGCGTCGTATGGCCTATTTGCGATACGACTCCACTAACTGGGGCACGGCTACAAGATCAATCAATAATCCGATGGTCCCTCGACGTGCTCACCTGAATTCCGCAGTTCCATCGTAGCTTGTTCGGCACGTTCCCAATCGGGAAATTCGACAGTCAAGCAAACCGAATCCGGCAAGTCGATCTCACGGTAGGTGATCTCGCCGTCGTACGTCGCAACCTTCTCACGCGTCAACTCCTCACGCCGTAAGTCCTCTGGCTTTTTGTAATAAATCTCAATCATTGCAGTCATAGTCGTACTCTGAAATCATAGTTGCTATTCGGGAAAGAAGATATGTCCCCATGAACCCCCAGTTCCCTTTTTCCCGTTCGTCCAGTCCGCGAATTTGATGTGGGGTAAGTTATTGCCCACGCCGGGTTCAGGCGGATGAATCTGGAACCATTTCTTAACTCCCGGAGGCGGACTTGGATACGGTTGTCCGGCAATTGCTCGTGGTAACTCTACCGTATCAGGCATCGCCTTTCGTATCGTTGCGAGAGCGTCATCTAACGACTTAACAGTGTGGTTAAAGACACCCGCAACTTTAATTCCTTTAACCACAACATTGTCGACCAGTCCCTTAACTGGGGCTTTGTTCAGCTTACTTAACGCTGCAGCAGCGGCGACCGCTGGGCGGCCGGTGGCGGCAGCCATTTTCACAATTTTAACTGAATCTCCAAAGCCCGGGATCGTGGCGATCAGGTTTGTAATTGCATCTTCATAATTACCGCGACCCAGCGAGATGCCCGCGTTGGCTAGGTCGAATAGGATGCCAAGGCCAGGGGCAAAGCCGCCGACGTCCAGCCCAAGCTGCACGCCATCGAGCACCCTCGTCCACCAGTCACTGGCCTCTGGTTCTTCCTCGGACTGGGTTACCGTAGTGGGTAAGACAATCTCATACTCGGTCCTGCCATCCGGTCCATAGGTGCCCGAAACGAATACCAGAGCCTCCGGTGTGCTTAGCTCCAAAGACGGCAGACCGCTTTGGTAAGACCCGCTGACGTTGACGTGCGGATCACCGAATATTGCAAAGCTCTGGCTGGGTAGCTGGTCTGATGAGATATTAGCGGTGTACGTGTTCTCAGCTGTGTATTGGGTATACAGGTGATCTTAGCCGCCATTGATCGACCAATCTTGGAGCGTGGCCGCGCGGTAGTAGACCGTGTGTTTCTTGCCCAGTGCAGCCCCACCGTTCCACACAGGCTGGTCATCGACCAACGTACCCAATGCGCCAAATTGTTGTTTGCTGCGCGCTTCGTGGACTTCGGTGTGTGTGATGTTGGTCGTCTTGTACCAGCTGGGATACTCATGGCGGATATGCGTCATTGTGTCTTCGATGAAGTTTGAAGTGCGACAGATTGCTGTGTCCCCAGGGGACTCCAACGATTCGTATACCTTCCAGCCAATCCGCATGGCCCCAGACTTGGGCTTGGCGATCGGCAGATGATTGCCCAAAAATCCATGCTACTCAGTGTAGCAGCCAAGTATTGGCACTATCAATCGATTACGGAACGGCCATTGCGATAATCTCAGCTCGCGTAAGTCGCTCTTGCGGCTCTAGTTCAATCGTGCCTTTCAAAGCGTCCGACTCACCGAGGACAAATGCACGTATGTCGTAATGAATCGGGAAGACCGACTCGACATCTCTTTCGAGAAAAGCAGCGAGACGAGCTGGACTGCGGTCTTCATAGTCAAAGTCATGGTACCTCGCTAAATGGAACCATTTCCCATTGTTTTCAACGGATATTGTAATGAAATGTTCAGTCAATCTTGCGTTGGTCGTATCGATATTCCCGAGAAAACTCCATACCGTAGTTCCATCTGCAAGCGTAACTTGTGCCGCAACCAAACGTCCCTTCAGGTCTTTGCAAGGAAGTTTCTTGACCGGGGTTAATTCCGTTTCGTTACTTCGTGGCCTATTTGCGAAACGCCAAATTGGATTTTCTCGCATCTCAACTGATGAAATAGATTCGATACTTGATTTTCTCATGGTCATAGTCCAGGGAATCCATTATTCAACATCGACTGCCACAGATTGGTACCGTGCTTTAAGTCAAATGCCTTGGTATATGCAGCCAAGTCCGCTGCCAACTGCGCTCGGCCGGTCGCGCTGAGGTTGTCGAAGTAGTTTTTCCCCCACTGACGGGGCAATATTTTGTCTAAACCACTGTGGTACAACTGGTGAAGGGCTTTTGGCATTTCTACCAAATCTTGCTTGAGTGGTCCACCCAGATACTTCGGCCAAGCGTGATGAAGTTCCGTTGTCGCCTTGTTCAGCTTGCTAAGCGCCACAGCGGCGGCAATCCCGGCGCCACCACCGGCGGCGGCCATCTTGGCTAGTTTGGCTGCGTCTCCGAATCCGGGTATCGAGGCAAGCAGGTTGATTAATGCTTCCTGATCGTTGCCACGACCCAGCGAGACACCAGCATTGGCTAAGTCGAATAGGATGCCGATGCCAGGGGCAAAGCCGCCAACGTCTAGCGCTATCTGCACGCCATCCAAGATGCGCGTCTACCAGCCGGTGTCTTGCTGACCGCTAGGATCGATCCCTATATCTGTCCGGATGATCTCGAGCTCGGTTTCGGAGTCGGGATAGGTTCCCGAGACGATCACCTGTTGGCCGGGCGTTGTCAACTCGAACGAGGGCTTACGGTACGATCCAGTGACGTTTTTGTGAGTGTCGCCGAAAAGGTCAAAACTCTCGCTCGGCGGCTGGTCAGGAGTGATGGTGGCGGTGTAGGTGTCGCCTATCGTGTATTTGGTGTACAGATGGTCGTGATAGTGTTCTGCCGCATACCAATCTTGGAGCGTGGCCGCGCGGTAGTAGACCGTGTGTTTCTTGCCCAGTGCAGCCCCACCGTTCCACACAGGCTGGTCATCGACCAACGTACCCGATGCGCCAAATTGTTGTTTGCTGCGCGCTTCGTGGACTTCGGTGTGTGTGATGTTGGTCGTCTTGTACCAGCTGGGATACTCATGGCGGATATGCGTCATTGTGTCTTCGATGAACCAGCCTGCTCCAGGTGCATCGGCTGTTAATTGGCCGCTGGCCTGCGCCGGATCGTCAGCTTGGGCTGAGGCCGAGCCGTGGCCGTGGCCCTGATCGACCAGCTTGCGCTTGAAGGTCAGTCTGGTAACACCGTTGGTGGTGATCGTGCCATCCCCATCGCTGAGTACCCCGTGATCGAACCGCTCGGCGATGATCTCTTCCACGTCCTGACCCGACGCATGGCTGTGGCTAGCATGCTGAGCGGTGCCATCTGCGTTGGGCTGAGCACGCAAATGCGTCATCAGGACCATTGGTAATGGCGGAAGTCGAATCCTGGTTGGCATTACCTTGACCGTTACCGAGCGCCTGGATGCCCTTAAACCACAGGGCTTTGTATTGGCTGGTGCCGCCAATGGCCGGATTGGGTTCGGTCTGGCTTTCAGGCTTGATAACCAGTTGCCCATCGTCGCGGCCATCGGCATCCAGTTGCGCGTTGGCCGAATCCTCCGAACCGCCGAAGGCTCCCAGCCAATGGGATTGTCCCTGAGCTTCACGCAGAATTCCCATAACGTGCCAGTGGCCGTTGACCGATGCCGTCCCACTGCTGGAACGGCTGCTGGATGCGGCCAGTGAAAAGCCTGCACCAACAAAACAGGCCTCTACTGCCGACGGCGCTGAGCCTGCTATAACGGAGGATGCATAATCGGCAAGGTATTCAATATAGGGCTGGCACCCCAGTGCGCTCAGTGGCACAACAGGTGCATCATTGTTGCCAACCGTACCCGAGGGCATGCTCATATCATCATACGCTGCGTTCATCTGGCTGATGGTTTCGTCGTAGTCGATGTCCGTACGGCCACCTGGGGCGATGACCGGTGCTGGCGGAGCCTGAGGATTAGCCGGGTCTACTGTACGACTGAGGTCTCCCGAACTCAGCGAAGTACTGAGGCTTTCGGTCTGCTCAAACCCGCGCGCCTCCTGAGTAAAGCCGCTAGCGTTGATCAGCCGATCAACAATGTTCTGCGCAGGCGTGGCACCGATTTGAAAAAGGAAGGGGGTGTTGGCAATATTCAGGCTGGCATGCACTAGCTCTGTGGCCCGATATGCTGCTGACCAGGAGGCCGAGCCGGTCACGTCGGATGTCGCATTACCACTGCCAGAACCGGGGGCCGTTATGGGCGGGCCATTGCCGGCGGTGTAGCCAGGATCATCCGAGGTTGAGCCACCACCGGCCGTAGCGGTGCTCATCGAAGCTGTGGCCGATGCGCTGGCTACGGTTTGAACAGCATCCAGGTAATTCAGGGCGATGGTCCAACGTGTGCCCCCCCCAATATTGCTAAATAGCGGACTGTTGACGGTGGCGGTCGTGGTGCCCCGTGCGGCGGTAAAGGTCATGAACACAAACCCGACCCGCGTCGTGCTGACGTTACTGGACCAATCACCCTCTGTGTGCCATGGGTTGTCCGGTGATTGGGCACTAAGCCCAGGATCATTCTCCGGATCATCCTCAGGGTCGTCCCCCGGTGGCGGTTCCAGTTCAGATAAAGGGCCGCCATCGAGTGTGGATTCGGAAACAAAATAGGTCATCGACAATGTTTCGGTATAGGTCCAGAAATCGTGGCTGGTCCAATTGACCGTGACCGTGTGAGTCCACTGCGAACCAAAGCCGGTTGGCGTAATCGGGTCTTGCCGCACGTTGGTAAAGCTGACCAGCCCGACTGGCTCGAAACTGCCCGGATCGACGCCGCTGGCAGCAAAGCGTATCTGAGGGAAATCGACATGCGGAATGGCCGGAGGATCGTTCGACACGCTGCCACCAGTGCCAGAACCGTTGGGGCCGTCTTCACCTTCCTCTGCCAGAGACAATGGGCTCCAAGCCGTGGCGGAGTCAAGCTGCAGGCTGGGTTGCGTAAACGTCTGGCCAAACAGGCTAGCGATCAACGAGCCATCGACGGCCTGGGATATCTGCTGACCAGTTATGGAGTGTGTTTGGACACGCAATCCGTAGTCCACCGCTTCCTCTTGAGACTCAATGCTAAAGCTACCTGAGGATGGCTGGTTGCCACCACCGGAGGTCATCATCTGACTCTCAGCATTCTGCATCGATTGAACTAAGTTTTTGTTACTGGCGCTAGGACCCATAAGTTGTCCGCCGACCAGATGTGTCGGCGATGTGGCGGCCAGCAGCGCTTGGGAGATGGCGCTGGAGTCGATCTTGGGCGGCGTGGCCAGCAGCGGAGCATCCGGCGGTGGCTGGCCATCGGCGATAGCCACATTGAGCTGGCTGGCCGAAACCACTGGGTCGCTTTGAAAATACTGTTGCCAGTTGGTACCGGCAATCGACTGCGAGATGGCCGAGGCGACATTGCGCGTACCTTGAGAGACGGGGCGCTGCGCGCTTTCGGAAGTCGAGCCAACAGCCGATAGCGTCCTAGCCAACGCAGTCTCAGCGTGATCTTCCAGCAATTGTCCAACGGCCTGCTTGGTCGCCGGTTCCCGCTGATTGTTGGCGGCAATCAGGCTGTGCGCCTCATTCCGCCAGATTCGCAGTTCCGGTACGTTTTCGACGACCTGGTATTGCTCTGCTGAAATGGTAGAGCCATTGAGCAGCGCCTGGCCGACCAATAGCTGATCCAGCATCAGATCAGCCGACAACACTCGGCGATCCTCCAATGTTTCCAGCAGCAGTGCGCGGACTCGACGACGATTGTTGTTTCGGCTGGACGATGATTGCCTGCTCAGAGCCGATCGGAAACGCCAGAGGACGGTGCGGTTCATGGTGGAGACTCCGGAGCGCGATGAGGTTTCGAAGACTTGAATTCAAATTGGCAGCATGACTGGAACTGGCAATAAGGGGCGTTCAGAGTCTGTTGCGTCAGCCAGGCGAGCAGGTTGTCCCTCGCTTGACCCAGCGGGTTGGGAAGTTCGGGCTGGGGCTTTCACCGAGGCACTCAGGCACGGAGTCGCTGCGCAGAGGGGTGGGGCGGGTCGCGTGCAGCAGACCCGAATATCTGCGGTAACTGCTGATTCGACTGGGGTACGTGCAGAGGCGGATGAGCAGCGCTTCCAAGACGCGCCAGCCCAAGGAGCGCCTGGGAATGAAGATACGCGATGAGTAACAGCGCGCCACGCTCTGGCGAACGCAGCTCCGGGCCAGACGCAGAAGCTGCCTAAGCTGCCTAAGCTGTGAGCTGTTTTCATAATGTCGCCCGAATTGCAAAGACAGAAAATACCCAATGGAATAGTGGGGTTCTTCGCTTCGTCAGAGGCGTCGTGCCTATGCAAACTAATCCTGGGGCAGCTTGCAGGTCCAATTAGGGTGGATATTCCAGCGCGTGTCAAGCATTTTTTTTTCTTAAATCAGAATATTCTTGAGGAAACAGTTCTTCACTTGTTGGGGGCGGTCGGTGGATGTGTTCGATGTGGAACATGCCAGCCGTGTGGGCGGAGCAAACGGCAACTATCGTGAACTAAGAAACCCTTCACGCTCTAGGTTGCGTAGCGACGAAACACAGCTTCACTCAAATGCATCATCAAGTTGGAGGAGGGGGAGGAGAGGTGTCTCAGGAGGAGGAGGAGGAGGAGGAGGAGACCCCAGTCGACCCTGCTCGTTCCGAAATGGTGTGGCAGCAACTGGTGAATGCGACCAACATTTCTTCGTAGATCTCCTGCCGCAAGCGCATCTTGTATCAACACTTGGCCAAGCGATTGCGATACTGGTTTCGGCCCTAATAGACACCACGCCGTGAGCGTTCCAGTCATTCTGCGACGATTCTTGACGCTGCTCATAGTTCCGATCACAGATGCGTCCACGCGGTGGCCAGGTGCGTTGAAAGTGATGGCACGACGATTAGGGTGGCCGGCTACGGATTCCATCACCAAACCCTGCACCGAGAAGGCCTGCGGGTCTGGCTAGGCCAATCGACATGCATTGGCCAATTCACTACGGGGTCTGATGATCGGGGTCCAGGCCAACGATGGAGAGAAGTTTCAGCGCATTGGTTGTTGGGGTTGCGCCGGGACGGAGTCGATAGTCAAATCGCATGACTTGCCGGCCGCTAGCATCGCTCTCAAAGTACTCGCGGAAATGCACGACCTGAGCTAACTCGGACAGCGGGGCGACTTTTGCCAATTCCAGGTCGTGGGTCGACAACAGTCCGACGGCACCTAGGTTGATGAGCTGCTGCAGGACGCGACTGACGGCGATCTGTCGCTCGCGACTGTTTGTTCCTTGCAGTATTTCGTCTAACAGAAAAAACAACCGAGGCTGCTCAGGCTGGCTGTGCTGCCGCGCGGTATCGACGATGGTTTTTAGCCGATTCAGTTCGGCCATGTAGAACGAGACCCCATCCTGCAGGCTATCACGAATGCGAATGCTGCTGGCCAGTTCATATATCGGCACCGCCAGATACGCCGCACAGGTGGGGCTGCCGGTACGCGCTAACAACAGGTTGACTCCAACGGCGCGAATAAAGGTGCTCTTGCCAGCCATGTTGGAGCCAGTGATGAGCAACAAAGGCCCGATACCGGTCAGTTGCACATCGTTAACGACGCGCTTGGAGGCCGCGATCAGCGGATGGCCCAATTGCCGTGCATCTAACAAGTACTCTGGTTGCTGCTGCGTGATTGGATAGGCCCAGTCGGGATTCTCGTCGGCCAAGGTGGCTGCACTGGTCAACGCTTCACAACGCCCCAGGGCTTCAAACCAACTGTGAACACTGCTGCCAAAGCGCCGCTTCCAAGCTTCCAACCAACGCATGACGCGAAAATCCCACAGCAAGAGGAGCTGCAGAATCAAATAGGGTAGATACAGCAGTGCACTATTCTGAAGTGATGCCCAACGGATTCGACGATTCAGACTCTGATAGCCAATCACGGCGCAGGTCGGCTCGCGTGTGCACGTCTGACGAATCCGCTGCAACAGGCCACCGTCGTTGGGCAACTGTTCGAGCATGGAAAAAACCTGCGTAAACTGCCGAGTCGCCTGATGTTGTCCGATGACACGTTGGAATACAGCGTGAATCCATCCGCCCCACAGCAGTGTCACTAAGATGTTGGTCACCGCCCCCATCGCTAAGCCAATAAATCCTGCGTTGGTGAGCCATGGGATACCGCGCCACAATCCGCACGCGAGCATGCCGGCACCGCTCAGCAAAATGCCAGGTCCGACGCGACTGAGCAGATGGGCTAGCGGATGTTGTTTTAGCCACGACGGCGATTGTGCCCACTGGACCAATTCATAAGGCTGGCTGGCACCAAAGCCAATATTGGAGATGCGCCGCACCAATTCCAGACGAAAATCGCGTACGCTGCTCAACGCTTGCACGGAGTTTTGTCGCTGATGCACCTGCTCCCAGGTGGGCACATCACACAACCAACGTTGTAAAACGGCTTGTCCGGGGTGTGTTCCCGCTAACGACAACAGGCTAAGTAGGCTACAACCGCCTGCAATGTCCAAATCGTCGGCGTACGCAGGCGGTGTAACTTCGGGTAACCAGCCCTGAGCGGGTAAGCGGGACCAGTTGCGATCGATGCGCGCGATCATCCGCTCCCAAAAATCGATATCGTGGCTGGACTCCAGATGCCGAAAGCGCAAGTGCTCATTGCGAATAATAGCTACCAGAAAGGCCACCGCTAACGACCATCCCAGCGGAGACAGTACATGCGGAACAATCTGGCCGACATACGCCAAGAACAGTGCAACTACGACGCCAGCAAAGATGAGGGTACGAATCCGCACCAATTGCCCCAGCAGTCGCTGCAGTCGAGACAAATTGCCTACCGCCTCAGCAAGACGCTGAGCGTAAACGTGGCGTGCATCTACGACTTCACTGGTCACTTTGTCTCCTGCCATTGCCCAGTGATTCCGCGCGCGTTACGCAACGTCCTCGTCAGCCATTGGCGGTGGTAACATATCGCTTTGCGATAGTGCATTTGTCTGATGTGGAAGCACCCGAGTTGTCGGCAACCACGACTGCCAATTCTCGTCGGTCGCCTCAGTGGCTGTGGGCTGATCGCTGCCCAGCACCTCAATGGCGTACCCTGCATGGCGCAAGCGTCCGGCGTGGCGTAGCGGCAAGCGCACATGGATTTCGACATAGTCGTCATGGAATTGTTGACTTAACACTTCGCCGACCTTCGACAGCCAGGCCAGTGTGCGACCATCGGTAACGTTCAGGCGAATGCCAAGACTGACAAAGCCATCGCTAAGTGCGGTGCTGACCGCAGCGGTCAATTGATCCAAGCCTTGCTCCGAGTGCGCACTGATCGGGATTGCGTGCGGGTAGCGTGCCAGTACCGCTCCGCAATAACGATCGGCACCGGGAACATCCATTTTATTGACCGCCAGGATTGTGCGTTTTTCGTCGATACCCAATTCGTGCAGCACATTGTAAACGGCGGAAATCTGGTCCAGCACGGCCGGATTGCTGCCGTCGGCCACGTGAATCAGCAGATCAGCTTCGCGGGCTTCTTCCAGCGTCGCGCGGAAGCTGGCGACCAAATTGTGCGGAAGATCGCGGATGAATCCTACCGTATCGCTCAGCAGCACCGGCCCCCAACTGGGCAAATTCCAGCGACGTGTGCGAGTATCTAAAGTGGCAAACAGTTTGTTCACCGCCTCGACTCCGGCTTGGG
This sequence comes from Pirellulaceae bacterium, assembly GCA_019636385.1. NCBI lineage: Bacteria > Pseudomonadati > Planctomycetota > Planctomycetia > Pirellulales > Pirellulaceae > Pirellulaceae bacterium. The sequence continues at coordinate 11,268 of JAHBXT010000007.1, forward strand.
TTAAATGGTTCATCAGCGTGCTCTTTCCCGCGTTGGTATAGCCAACCAGCGACACGGTCATGAAATCGTTACGGCCGGCGACTTCGCGCGCTTTGCGAGCTTGCACTTTGGACATATCATCGCGCAACTCGTGAATTCGCTTTTCTACCAGGCGACGGTCAACTTCCAATTGTTTTTCACCTGGACCGCGCATGCCGACGCCCATGGTCTGACGCGACAGGTGCGTCCACAGGCGTTTGAGACGCGGCAGGGAATACTCAAGCTGCGCCAATTCAACAGCCAGGCGCGCTTCTCGGGTGCGTGCGTTGGAAGCAAAGATATCCAGAATCAATTCGGTGCGATCGATGACTTTGGTTTCCAAAGCCTGTTCCAGATTCCGCGTTTGACTGGGAGATAGGTCGTTGTCGAAAATGACGACATCGGCCTGATGGTCTTGGGCGAGCTGCTTGAGTTCAGCGACTTTTCCTTTGCCCAAATAGGTCTTGGGGTCAGGGGATTCGCGTCGCTGTGTTACGCCACCTACGACGGCAGTGCCGGCTGTTTCAGCCAGGCCAATCAATTCATCGAGTGGGTTGTCCGTAAAGGCGTCCGACGGGCCAATTAGCCGGGCCAGCACAGCTCGTTCGCGAGCAATGCTCTCGCTGCGATAGTGTTCTTGCACTGTGGGTCAGGGTCTCCATGCAAAGGGTTTCTGGCGTTTAGACTTAATCCACCGATAATGATTTCCTGTACCGAGTCCTCAGGCAATGCCGTGTACACCACCCATGGGCTCGATTCGATTAATTATAGTTCAATTTCACTGCGGTAAAGTAGTCGGCCCCCAGTACGCAACTTCGTCAGCATCCCCATAAATGGACCGCGTAGCCAGCGGCGGGCACCCTCACAGCGGCGCACTTTCCTGGGGACAATGACTTGGCTCGTGGATTAGCCTACCAACACGATAGGGTTGGCCGGGACACACAGCAGCGGCAGCGACAGTGATGCCCAGCCCAACACTTGCCGTCTCCAGCCCAGCGAGCGTGAATCGTCGCTGGACGGCGGATGGCGCAGACCCATGAGCACTACCAATACTAACATCAGCGAGAAGACGATAACTTGCTGATAGAGCATGAAGGCCACAGCGGCGGCCAGCGTCGCGCGGGCGATGTGAATCGACTTATCACCCACCAGTCCAAACGTAACGTGCCCACCGTCCAACTGTCCCAATGGCATCATATTGATGCCTGTCACCAGCAGACCACCCCAACCGGCCATCAGCAGCGGTGTGGCCTGGTCGTTGTCGATCATTAAAAAATGACCGGCCGTTTCTGGTGTGATCCAAGCAGCTAGCCACTGAATCAACAGCGGTTGACCCATGCGGATGACACCTTCGGGCGCATAAGCTATGCCATGGGGATGCATAAGGCCGTAGATAATCAGGGGGATCGCCACGACTAGTCCTGCCAGTGGACCGGCAATACCAATGTCGAATATCTGCCGGCGATCCGCACGACCGCTTTGCATCATAATCACGGCACCCATCGTTCCAAAGGGAGAAAAATAGGGGAGGGGGATGAATAGCGGAGGCGTGCTGGGCACGCGATAGATCAAGGTCATTACATAATGCCCCAATTCATGCGCCGCCAAAATAGCCATCAGACCGAGCGCGAATTGAAGGCCGTCAGCCCAGTTGGCCAGCAGCGCTTGACGGAAAGGCAGCATCGTGCCTACCAATTGGGATTCTGCCGTCAGCGCCTGCGGTACCCAGGCGGCCACACCGGTGAAGAATGTTGAAACTGCGGTGATCAGTGCCAGACAGAGCGCGATGCGATTCATGCGTCGATCAGATGTCGGCTGTGTTTGCATAGTCTCCATGTCTGCGGGCGACTGGAGCTGCGACGGTGACAATCGTAGAAACTGCTCGTCGTCGATGCGCTGCACGTGGGCTGATTCCACTTTGGGGGGTCCGTCCTGAGGGGCCATGGAAGTGCCCTATTGTTGCAAAGATTGACGGTCCTTCAATCGGTTGGAACGTCCATTTTTGAAACAGTGATCGGTCAGCGAGACATCATCAGGATCAGCCTGCGACCAGCATCGAAACACCACAGCGTTTTGCGGACTGCCAGGTAGAGGACAACGCCGCAGGCAGCACCCACAACATCTGCCGCCAAATCGTAGGGGCAACAATGACGCCCAGGAATGAATTTTTGCGTCAACTCGTCAACGCACCCATAGCCACCGGCGATCAAGAACGTCACTCCCGCTCGCGTCAGATGTCCTCCAGGCCGCGTTGGGATCGCCCAAGCAACCAAGAACGCTAATCCGGCAAAGGCCCCCATGTGCAGCAGCTTGTCGCTCATTCGCAAGACCGGAAGCGAGGCGCTTGGTAGGTGTGTCCCCGCGAACAGCAGCAACCAGTAGGCGGCCATGCAGATCGAGGCGATTCTGATGGTTTTGCCAGCAGATTGATTCAATCGTTGCCACCATGGACTCCAAGTTTTGGCTCCAGTTGGTAGCTGAAGCGCCCTGGATTGAACGTGCGTGACCAGAGGAACGGCGCTCTGAGCGGTGGTGGTAAACTGAGTTTGCATAGCGGTAAAATTTCGAGATTCTGTTGGAGTTTCTCTTATTCCCTAGTTCATCATTCGGCTGGCTTGGCCCAAAATGTTTGATCGAGGTTCCGAAATCGCCAACTTGGCCGACCATCTACTGTGGATACCACAATGGCTGCTTTACCGTCACAATCCTTAGCCCCCTCTCTTAGGGTACGTGTTGTAATCACTTTGCTCTTGTCCGGTGGGCTGTGGACGAAACTGCCTGGGGTGTGGGGCCAAGAGTCCACTTCGAAGGTGCCGGCCGCCCCTAAAGAAAACGCAGACTCGGCGGTCAACGGCAAGATGCCGTGGAAAAAACTGCTGGCCGAGACAGGCTTGGAGGGCTGGACTGCAACCGACTTCTATAAGCCCGGAAAAGTGTACCGCGATGGCCAGCTACTGGTCATGGAGGAGGGCAATCCGATGACCGGTATCACCTACCAGGGCAAGAACTTCCCAACCCAGAACTATGAAATTGAGTTCCAAGCTCGACGAACTTCGGGCAACGATTTCCTGTGCGGCTTGACCTTTCCCGTCGGAAAATCGTATTGCTCGTTCATCGGCGGTGGCTGGGGTGGTGGAGTGGTTGGACTGTCCAGCGTCGATGGTGCGGATGCCTCGGAAAACCAAACATCGGGCTACCACGAGTTTAAAAATCAGCAGTGGTACACATTTCGCTTGGCGGTGGACGAGGAGTTCATTCGTGGCTGGATCGATGACCAGGAAGTATTTAATCAGGAACGAGAAGACCATGAATTCTCAACGCGCATCGAAGTCTTCGCTTGCCAGCCGCTGGGACTTTGCGCCTATCGATCGCGAGTCGAAATCAAAAACCTTCGCTGGCGGCAGTTGAACGATGAAGCGGCGGCAGTGGGAGCAGGCCAGTGATTGCCGAGCCTAGCCCCGACGATGGTATTGACGAGTTCTACCAGCCAGCGGCGGACATCATGGACTGGGATCGTCATTTCATGCGCAGCGCTTATGCATTGGCAGAACAGGCATTGGAAGCCGATGAAGTTCCAGTCGGGTCGGTAATCGTTCACAACCGGCGCATCATCGGCTCAGGCTGGAATCAGCGCCAGACTCTGCAAGACCCGACAGCTCACGCGGAAATGATCGCGATCACTCAGGCAGCTGCCAGCTTAACAAGTTGGCGACTGCAGGACTGCACCTTGTATGTCACCCTGGAACCCTGCCCCATGTGCGCCGGTGCGATACTGCAATCCAGAATACCCCGAGTTGTTTACGGTGCGCCGGATCCGAAGGCGGGAGCGGTGGCTTCGCTATTTCGGCTGCTGGACGATCCGCGCATGAATCATCGCTGTCAATTGACTGGCGGGATGATGGCCGAGCAGTGCGGAGCCATTTTGTCCCAGTTTTTTCAGCTCAAACGCCAACAAGGAAAGAAGTAGTCACCGTGGCCGAAACTGCAGAATTGCCAGAGCTGGACCCGTGCATGTTGCTGCATGTGCGTCTGCGCGTTCATCGCCTGCAACGCAACTATAGCACCCACCCCGAAACCTTGCCCGACGAAGCGATAGTACCTTGCCTGAGCCAAGAGCTGGGTGGCGGAAATCGATTTGCACAGGTGCGAGTGGCAGTGGGCACCAACGCCATGTTCTTCCAAGTAGACGTGCAGGGCAAGACCACGTTGCCGTGGTGTCGCGATTCGCGACTGGAGGACAGCGATGGTTTGCACCTGTGGATTGACACGCGACCATCTCGCGAGATTCATCGAGCCACTCGATTCTGCCATCGCTTTGGTCTATTGCCATTGGGCCGTGGCCCCAAAGCGGACCTGCCATACTTTGGCTGGACGTCGATCAACCGCGCTCGAGCCAATTCGCCGATGCCACCGGACGAATTAATGTCAATTCGCTCGCGCGTGGCCGATGGAAAATACCGGATTGTGGCCGCACTGCACTTCGATGCACTGCATGGATTGAATCTGGAGGACTTTCCTACGATTGGATTCTACTTTGCTGTGCAAGATCGTGAACTGGGCATGCACTGCCTGACCCATCGACTGGAGGCTGCTGTCACTGAAAACCCTAGTCTGTGGACAGAACTGGTTATGGTTTAACCGTACCGGTTGTGGTTGAACCATGCGCCCGGTGGCCGCATCCGTTCAGGGTTTCGCAGTCATGTAACTGCGCGGTGTGCGACCGGCTTGGTTAGACGCAAGCTGTGGTGAGCTAAACCCTAGGTATCTTGGCGCGTAGCGGCTTGATGATTTGAGCTGGCACGAACTTGGCTAACATCTCGTCATCGCTCAGCGGCACGATCTGCTTAATCAGCGAGCTGGAGACGTGCGAAGTTTCTTCGTCGGACATCAGGAAGATGGTCTCGATCTCGGAGTCCAACTGACGATTGGCCATCATCATCGTGAATTCACCGGCAATGTCCGTCAATGGGCGAATACCTCGCACCATGACTCGTGCACCGCGGCTGCGTACAAAACGCACCGCCAAACCGCTGAATATCTCGACACTGATATTCGCGTAAGGTAGCAATACTTCGCGCATCAAGCTGGCGCGTTCCTCTGGAGAAAACAGAGGCTGCTTCTCGGTGTTGATCCCGATGCCAATAATTAACCGATCAAACAGCCGGCTGGCCCGCTGTATGACGCTCAAGTGCCCCAGTGTAATAGGATCGAAAGAACCCGTGTAGACTCCAATGTGTGTGTCGAGATTCTCAGCCATGATCACCGATCGTAAATTGTCAATGGTGGAACAGTGCGTTAACTGCGGACAGTAATTATAGAAGCATTTCTTGCTGCGTGATGCGTGACCTATTGGCTCTGGCGAAAATCGGCTAAAGCTTCCACCAGCCGCTGACAGTCCTCCGAGTTGTTGTAGGCGTGAGTTGACAATCGAAGTCGTCCTCCGCGCACGCTGGTGGCGATGCCGCGTGTCAAAAGATACTTGCGCGCGCGCAGGTAATGTGCTTCGCCAATTCGTTCGGCTTCCAACCAACGAACCCCCAGAATGCCGCTGCGATGCTGCTGTGATTCAGGCACTTCGACCTGGAAGTCGTCGGAACGCAGAGCCTCTACAAGCTGATCGACGTTTTCCAAGATCGCCTGGGCCACTGGGCTGCTGGGCGCATTGCAGTCGAGCTCCAACAGCAGTTCTAAGCTGCTTCCAAAAGCCAACATGCCGACCATGCTTGCCGATCCACCTTCGTAACGTTCGGCGGTTGCTTTTAGTTCACGCGATCGAGGGTCAAAGGTTCCGCTTGCCAAGCTATTCCACCCGACTCCCAGCGGCTGAAGCATATCCAAATGCCGACTCCGGACGTACAACATGCCGGCACCCTCTGGACCAAGCAGCCACTTGTGACCGTCGGCCGCCAGAAAGTCGATTGGCGTGTGGCTGACGTCCACTGAAAACGCTCCTAACCCTTGGATGGCATCCAGCATCAGCAGGCAGCCTCGTTGCTGAACCAGCTCGGCAATTTGTTGCAAGTCGCAACGAAATCCACTGGCGAAACCGATCCAGGACAAAGCGACGATCCGCGTCCGCTGGTCGATGCACTGGTCTATGTCCTGCGGCAGCAGCTGGCCACCTGCAGGCACGGCTACGGTCCGCACCTGGACGCCGCGACGCGCCAGATTTAGCCAGGGCAGTAGATTCGATGGGAATTCGTTGTCGGGCACCACCACATTGTCGCCAGGCTGCCACGGAAATCCCTCGGCAATCACGCTAATCGATGTCGTCGTATTAGGAAGCAGCGCGATTTCACTGGTATCGGCACCGATTAAACGGGCAGCAGCCTGACGGGTGGTTTCGACACCTGCTGCCCACTGCAGCCAACACGTATCCCCCGATCCTACAGCCTGTTCGGCAAACCTGACTATCGCCTGGCCAGCCCGCTGAGGCAACGGTGAAACTGCGGCATGGTCATAGTAGGCCAGTTCCCGGGCTACCGGCATTTCCAGGCGTAGTTTGGATCGAACAGTGCTGGCATCCATTGCGTTTTTGTCTTAGAAGAGGCGCTGGGACGCTACGAATGGTACCGTCCTTACAACCGTTCCACTTTCCGGAAGTAGTAAATTTGGGCGACTGGGAGAGCTAGATGACAGTTGGGCGCTTTGGATTATACTACCCCCATGCCTGTGGTCCCAACGAATGAATTTCTCCGCCCGGATTGCGATGCAAGCGGGCAGGCTACACAGCCTCACGGGGAGTGCCAGAATGGCTTGTCATTTCGGTCTCGCGCCACCCGATAACCTATCGTCCGAACTCGTCTGACATAACCCTTTGAGACTGGCTAATGCCGAAAGCACTATGTTTGATCGGGCTAGTTTTCTCTAGCTTGGTCTTCCTGATTTTTCTACTGGACATAGTGCTTGGCTTGATCGGCAGCGATCTGGCACCGCTGATGATGGCGACCCTGGTAATGGACATTATCTTTATGATTGCGGCGGCGGGACTGGGCTATGTGTCTTGGACGACTTACAAAGAACAACGTTAGCAGCGTGGGAACCTGTCCTGAAAGCCTTAAATCTCAAGGCTAAAGCCGCCAGCCAGCTCGCTGGTACCCCATTCCGGAGCCACAATCGGCGCTCTACGGGCTGAGCCTTGAGGATTGCCTTCACGGATGTCGGCCCGACCCTCGGCCAACATCGAATTCCGGACCACCTGTTCCCAAGTCTCGTTTTCTAAATGCAGCAGCTCCTGCAGCGTCTGCAGTTTTGTCCGATCGCGATCGGATTCAATTTCCGTGATGAGTTTGATAAGGTAAACGTAGAAATCCGCCACCGGACGGCTGACCGGGTTAGCGCTATCGCAGACTCCGCCCAGCAGCTCTCCCAAGATATCTCGAATACGCAGCAGCCATCCGTCGCCTTGAGCCTGCTCTTGGCCGTCCCATAACTGTCGTACCAACCCACACAACTCCTCAGCCCGTTGGATCAGCATCCAACGCAGTCGTAGCGGCGATGCCGACATGACTTCTTGGTAAAGATAGGGGTTTGATTCCTCTGGGACATGCTGCATGTTGATTGGTTCCAGTTACGTGTGGGGCTGTGGTCCATTGATCGAGTTCCCACGCCGACTACCATAACAGCAATTGAGTTACTTCGTTTGGCCCCATTGATGGGCGCGATTTTAAGTCCTACACGCTGGTTAATCCATTCGGTGCGAAAATCCCGCGACCGGTTTTTCAATGACTCAGCAAGTTGCCATCACGAGCTCGCATAATCCGTTTTTTCGATACTGCTTACGGCTTCGGCTCAACCGACAGCGTCGCAAGGCCGGGCAGTTTCTGATTGACGGCACGGCGGAAATTGCTCGTGCCCACCGAGGTGGCATCCAATTGCTGCACCTGCTCGTCGATGGCGATCAACAATTAGACGATTCGCTCGCGCCGCTACTTGGCGACAGCAGCGCCGTCCAGATTCACACCTTGTCGCGACCGCTGATGGATAAGCTGAGCTATGGACAAGCCGACGGGCGTCCCATCGCCGTCGCCCAGGAGCCGGAACTGTTACTGGATCGACTGAGTCTCCAGCAACATAGCCTGATACTGGTGCTGGATCGTACCGAAAAACCGGGCAATTTGGGAGCCTGCATGCGATCCGCTGCGGCCTGCGGAGTGGACGCGGTGGTCCTGACAGACCCGATCTGCGATCCGTTTAATGCCAACGCGATTCGCGCTAGCCGTGGCACCATGTTTCGTACGCCGCTGGCACAAGCCACCTGCGAGCAGTTTCTGATGCTGGCCGCTTCGATCGAGCTGCCTGTGTTTGCGGCTCGAGTCCAGTCTCACGTCGACCTCTGGCAGTTGGATTTATCACGCGGCGGTGCGATCGTTCTGGGCAACGAATCTCAAGGACTCGGCCCGGACTGGCAGCGCGAACTTGTAACGGATTTTCGGATTCCAATGAGTGATCGGGCCGACAGTTTGAACCTCTCCATCAGTGCAGCGGTCACTCTGTACGAATCGGTCCGTCAGCGTGGTGGCCCCCAAAATTGACCGTCACCGGAACTGAGTGTAGAGTTGAAGGGAGTTGTGTGACGTCGTTTTCGCAAGGCAAAGCGACTTTCATTTTTTTGACTGTGGTGCGTCGTGGCGGTTACCTACTTCAAACGCTACAAAATGGAGCTGCGGCTGGACCGGAATCGCGGGCAAACCTCGTTGCCAGTCGGCTTTCAGTTGCTGCCCTGGTCGATACGCCTGCTGTCTCACCACGCCGACGTGAAGTACCAGAGCTTTCGGGAAGAAATCGACGCGCATGTCTTCCCGTGCCTGGGACAACTGGAGGGTTGCCGACAGTTGATGCGCGAGATCGCCGCCCGCAAAGACTTTGTGCCCACGGCCACCTGGCTAGTCTGTCAAAAATCTGAGTTGCCCAATCACATTCAGCCCGTGGGTACGATCCAGGGACTACGAACCGGTCAACGCGAAGGCGCCATTCAAAACGTGGGTGTTCATCCCGAATTTCGAGATCGAGGCCTTGGCAGCGTATTGATAGACGCTGCGCTCAGAGGCTTTCGGCAAGCCGGCTGCCGGTCGGTGCATCTGGAGGTCACGGTACAGAATACGGACGCTATTCGGCTCTACGAACGACTGGGATTTCGTAGAGTCGAAACTCTCTTCAAGGTAGCAGACGTACAATACGCCTAGTCGCTCATCTGCTCGCACGACACTTCCCATCTCGCTCTGCAAAGCTGTGTGCAACCAGCCTGGAACCAGCGCAGGGCCTAGCCGTCGCTGGAATCCTAAGGTATTAATGTGCTCTGCAGGGCCAACAGCCCCCATGGCCCTGCAGGCAGGATTTCACGAGAACTGATAAGCGATACGACTGAGATTTTGATGGCCGAGTCCCCAATTGGATTGAAAGTCTGCGAGCTGTACAAGGAGTTTCGGACCGCCGCCGAGACTCTTAAGATTTTGACCGGAGTACAGTTTCAAATGCAGCCCGGAGACATCCTGTCCATCGTAGGCCCAAGCGGCTGTGGTAAATCGACTTTGCTACACATTCTAGGCGCGTTAGACTCGCCGACATCGGGCCATATCGAATTGGAGGGAGTCAACCCCTTTGCACTGACTGCCGCTGGGCAAGCCGAATATCGCAACCGTAGCGTAGGTTTCGTATTCCAGGACCACCATCTGCTGCCTCAATTGACGGTGCTTGAGAACGTTTTGCTGCCCGCATTAGCGCATGGCCGAGCAAGTCACGCGGTAGCCCAGCGTGCCCACGAATTGATGGCAGCGGTCGGGCTCAGCGAGCGCAGCGGTCATGTCCCTAGTGAAATAAGCGGTGGGGAGCGTCAACGCGCCGCAGTAGCCAGGGCCCTGTTGCATCGTCCGCCGTTGATACTTGCCGATGAGCCTACGGGCAACCTCGACACGCGATCCAGCCGCAGTGTGGCTGATGTGCTGTTTGATTTGCCAAAACAGCAGGGAGCCATGTTAATCGTCGTTACCCACAGCCCCGAATTGGCCGCTCGTGCAGCTCGACGGATGCGAATCGAGTCGGGTCGCTTGATCGAATGTTGACACGTGGAGGCCGCGAGTGTCGTCACCTAGCCGAATGACCGTTGTCCTACGTTCTTTGGCCTATTTCCGCCGATCCCATTCGGCGGTCGGCCTGGGAGTCGCTGTAGCGACCGCGGTGATTGTCGGCGCTCTGTTGGTGGGGGACAGCGTCCGCAACAGTCTGCGCCGGCTGGTTCTGGAACGACTGGCCAATCTGGAAATGCTGCTCGTCGCCCATCAGTTTGTGGAGCGTCAAACGCTATTGAACGTCGATCCCGCAGTCGTCAATCCACATCTGGCGTTAGCCCCCATCGTGCTACTGAGCAATTGCTCGGCGGAATCAAAGCCCACCCTAGCCAGCGACCAGCTATCGACTCAGACAGCAGCGGCGGTTCAACCCACGGCCGAGCAACGCACGACCACGACGCTCCGCGCGTCGCGAGTGCAATTGTTGGCAATTGACGATCGTTTCTTAGAACTTCTGGATGCTGAAGACCGATCCGAGTTCGCTCGTCCGCCTGCGGAAGATGAAATCTACGTCAACGCGTCGTTGTCACGAGAGTTGAACGTTGGCGTTGGTGACTTGATTACACTACGACTCAGTCAGACCGGTGGTGTGCCCGCAGACAACCCGCTTGGGCGCCGAGATCAAACGTCAGTCGGCCTACCAAGGCAGAAAATCATTGGCATCATCAGTGACCAGTCGATCGGTGGGCTGCGTTTGCAAGCCAGCCAAGAAGCAACATTAAACGTCTTTGCTTCGCTGTCCGGAGTGCAAAGTCTGTTGAAGGTGGGGACTCAAGTCAATGCTGCATTGGTTTTCTCCACTCACCCCAGTGATCATCCACGGCCGATGGATGTCGAGTACGCTGATCGAATCAGCGACCAACTGCGCCCCAAGCTAGAAGACCTGGGCTTACAACTTCGCCGCCATCGACGGCAGTTCCCAGATGCTGCACGTGGGGAATCTTCCGCAGGTCCGATCACGACGCTGTTCGACTATTATCAATTATCTCATAAGCAACTTATCATCAGCGACCAACTCACACGCGCCATCATTCAGGCTGTGGGTGAAAACCAATGCTCGCCGTCGTCGGCTTATCTGGCGAATGTGATCGGCAAGATTGAACCCGATTCTGAGCAAGAAGATCAGTACTTTCGCAATCAATCACTTTACGAAACAAGTTGGACACGTCGGCAAAGGCCGGTGGGTCGCATCGAGCCGCAACCACTGCTACCAATCGTGAGTCGACCCGTTCCCTATTCCATCGTGATGGGGTTGCCCTATGAGGGAGAGTGGAATCTAGATCAATATCGTGCACCAGAAATCGGGCGCATGCGCTCCGTTGGTTGTTGGGTCAATTCGTGGTTAGCCGAGCAGTTGGAAGTCAAACCTGGTGACTGGATTCAGTTGCAGTTCTACGAGCCAGAAACTGTCGACGGTGACCTGAAGCAGTCTCAAGCACGACTGATGGTCGCTGGCATTGTACCGCTGACAGAGCCTGACAAACCCTACGCCCGAAATCGCCCGGCAGCTTTTTCCACTCCTCCGACGCGTTTTAATGATCCCGATCTAACACCTACCGTCGATGGCATCACCGATCAAGAATCCATCGCCAACTGGGATGTTCCGTTTGAGTTGGAGTACCGTGGCTTAATTCAACCAGCTGATGATCGCTATTGGGAAAATCATCGACTGACCCCCAAGGTCATCTTGCCACACTCTGTAGCCGAACGACTGTTTCGTAGCCGGTTTGGATCGACGACCGCGATTTCGATTCCCGCTGGCCGTTTCCCGGATCAGGCACAGTTGGTTCGCACGATCGAAGACGGACTACTAGAGGTGCGACAAGACTGCGGGTTAGTTTTTCGCCCCATTCGCAATGAACAGTTACGATCGGCATCGGGAACCACTCCGTTCGACGCACTGTTCCTGTCGCTCAGTAGTTTCGTCATTGCCTCGGCGGTGATGTTGATCGCGCTGTTGTTCCGACTGGGCATTCAGCAGCGCACTTCCCAACTGGGGTTATTCCTGTCGCAAGGCTATCAACCACGGCAGCTAGGTCGCATGATTCTCTTGGAAATGGCGATCGTCATTGGATTGGGCTGCGGACTTGGCATTGCACTTGGAATTGGTTACGCAAGATTAATTCTGGCTGCGCTGACAAGTTGGTGGATTGGTGCGATATCCGTCAATTTCTTGGAGTTTAGTTTTCGTCCCACTAGCCTTTGGATTGGCACAGTTGTGGGTGGTATCGTTAGCCTGCTGGCCATAGCCGGAACCACGCGAACCATGATGCGCATCCACCCTTTACGACTGCTGCGTGGCGACGCAGGACAAACAGCTTCGGTGCGAAGCGAGTCAATCAAGCCAACTGCTTGGTTCATGGCTGTGGTTTGTCTGCTAGCCGGGCTGCTATTGCCGACGATGGCAACAAACCAACCGGGCATGGTGCGTGCTGGGTATTTTTTGGGTAGCGGAGTGCTGTTGTTGGTGGCAGGGCTTCTATTCTTCCGTCAATGGCTGAGTCGATATGCGAACTCTACTCCAGCCGCTCGCCCCACTCTTTTATCGTTGGCGGTGCGCACTATCGCCCGCAACCCATTGCGCAGTTGGTTAAGTGTTGGCCTGCTGGCTGTAGCCAGTTTTCTAATACTGTCGATCAGCATCTTTCAAGTCAGCCCACATCAAGCGGGCAGTGGCGGTTTCGATCTGATTGGCATGAGCACTCAGCCAATTTACGAAAACCTGGGATCTCCAGCGGCACGAAACGAAACTATTGGGCCTGCCGCCGAGCCGCTTTTGGGTAGCACAATCTTACCGCTGCGCATGCGGGAAGGAGATGACGCCAGTTGCACAAACCTCTTTCAAGTCAACCAGCCTACCATTTTGGGGCTCTCTCAAAAGCTGCAAAAGCTCAGCGATTTGACTTCACAATTTCGATTTTCGTGGGCAGCCACGTCGCAGCCTGATTCACCGTGGACTGTACTTCAGTCGCCGGCCAGCGGTTCACAGGACAGCCCAATTCCCGTTATTTTAGATCAGAACACTGCACAGTGGAGTCTGAAGCAAGGCGGAAACTTGGGCGCCCCCATCGAATTGGAAATCGAAGGCAAGCGGATTCACATGCGCGTCGTAGGACTGTTATCCAACAGCATTTTGCAAGGCAAACTGATCATCTCGGAACGCAATTTCGAGCTGCTGTTTCCGAAAGTCAATGGCTATCGATTTTTCCTGGTACGCAGTTCTGACCCCAGCCGCTCCCAGCGAGTCGCGGCGGCGCTGGAGAGCGGTTGGAGTGATGCCGGCATGGATGTCACCACCAGCCAGGAGGTCTTGCGTCGCTTGCTCGGCGTTCAGAACACTTATATTTCCGCCTTCCAGTCATTAGGCGCTTTGGGTCTGCTATTAGGAACATTCGGCCTCATCGCAGTGCAAATACGTAGCGTTGTCGAACGTCGGCGCGAGTTAGCGGTACTGCAAGCTATCGGCTTTTCCAATAGTCGCATCGGAGGATTGTTGACTTTGGAAACTAGTATTTTGCTTGGCGCTGGACTACTGCTGGGTGGTGTATGTTCTGCAATGGCAGTCGTGCCCTACGTCATCGGTCATGAAACACAGTTAAGCACGCTGTCACCGCTGCTCATGTTGCTAGCCGTTCTAGCCTGCGGATTTGCCACCGCCACCATCGCCGTTCGGCGCGCCCTGCAGTGGCCTGTTCTTGAAAGTTTGCGGAGTGAGTAGGCTGGGAATCCCTTCAGCGATTCTGCCCAGTTTCCCAGAGCCAACTTTTGACAAACAACGATGATGCACAGCCGCGAACCAGCTAGGTGATTAGCAATTTTTCACGTAAACTAACGTCTAACCTGAATTGCCAAAGCGCTCGATGGCAAGCTTCCCCAGAAAAATTCTGGTTATGTCCGCACCGCGACCTGGAAAGTCAACTTGCGGCCATTAGCGACAAAGATAGTCGAAGTACGTTGATTACTAGGATTTCGCTGGACTAACTGCGACACAATATGTTGCATCACCTATTGAACCTTTTACCGCTGACGATCGTGCTGGCAATCTGGCCCAGCTCGGGCGTTCGGGCTCAAGCTACCGAAATTGATCCGCGCAGCGCTGAAAGTTCTCGGGTTACGCAACGTCTGGCGGCAGTGGTCGATAGCTCGCCCTCAAGCGCACATGCAACCTCAGATGCAACCTTAGATCGCGTAACCATCGCAGCGCACATTCCGAAGTCGGCCTCAGATGCATTGTGGTCTGCGCCTTCATCGCAGATGATGTCTGGTCGGATCGTACAATTCAATGCGACTGACCTTGTGATTGAGGTCGGCGACGATTCTGATTCGCAACAGGTCAAGCGGCGCACGTTCCCCAGTCAACTTGTTCAGCGTGTAGATGCATTTTGGAGCGATCCAGCTATCGCACAGGCTGTTGAGCGTTTTGATCAGCAACAATATCCGGAATTCATTGCGGCGCTTCGCGTCGCTGATCTGAACAACGTACCCGACTGGCAACAGTTGATATTGTTGGGCAAAGTCGTACAAGCCATGCACACTGTCGGCGGACCAGCGGCTGCCGGAAAGCACTTTTTGACCTTGGCCGACTCGGCTCCCGACATGCTGTATGCAGTAATGCCATTGTGCTGGCAAGTTACCGACATTGATCGTAATGTAAATCAAGCTGCTCAAGAGTGGCTGAAATCGGAGGTGCCTGCGGCTCAATTGATGGGCGCTAGCTGGTTGGCCTTAGGTCCCCAGTCACAAGCCGCCCAGGAAGCACTAAAAAAACTGCAGTCCTCTGCTCGTGGGGTCATCGCCAAATTGGCAACCATCCAGTCGTGGCGACTGGTTCCGCCGCCCGACACGATGGCGAGTTTAGAACAGTGGTTTGTCGATCGTGATCGACTTTTGCTTCCGCTGGCACTGGGACCGACGGAGTTTCTAGCCGATCGTCTGACTCGCTTGGGACAGGTTGAGCTGGCGCTCGGTGAGTGGCTCAGAATACCGGTATTGCACGCGGAGCAGCCCAGTCGATGCGGGGCAGCATTGGAGCGCGCGGCCAAGATACTCGAAAGCGCGGAACGTACCAGCGAAGCGGAGCGGATCAGGCAGTGGTCAGAGAGCTTTAGCAAGAAGGCATCATAATGGAATATAGTCGTCATCTCAGCACGAGGCTTGTATACAACACCATGCGCTACCGCGCGATGTTCCAAGGGGCGATAGTGCTATCGGCTAGTGCACTCTTGGGACGGTCATCGGCTCAGGCTCAGGTGCCCGATGATCTGAATGCCGTCAGCAACTCGGCAACAACTCCTGCCACTGACGGATTCTGGGATATCGTTTTCAGCGGTGGTTGGACAGGGACGATCATCGTGCTCACGCTGCTGGCCCTGTCGATGGTTACCGCCTATTTGATTTTTGATCAGATGATGATCCTGCGGCGACGGGAGGTCCTGCCACCTGGAATCGCTGATCAGATTCGCACGCTCCTGTCACAAGGTCGCGCGACCGAAGCTGACCAACTGTGTCGCCAACATCCCAGCCCACTAACTTTTGTTCTGACTAACGGCTTGTCAGAATTGGATTTTGGCTGGCAAGCCATGGAAAAGTCGATGGAGGATGCCGTGGCCGAGCAGGCCGCCAAGATGTATCGCAAGATTGAGTATCTAGCGGTTATTGGCAACTTGGCACCGATGTGCGGACTGCTGGGTACCGTAACGGGGATGATCTTCGCGTTCCAGCAGGTCGCCATCAGTCAAGGCACTGCGGGTGCGGCAGAATTGGCCGAAGGCATCTACTCGGCGTTGGTCACCACGGTGGCCGGACTGGTCGTGGCCATACCCGCGATGGCTGCCTTTGCCATTTTTCGCAATCGCATCGACCAGTTAATCGCTGAAATCGCGTTTATTGCTCAGCATGTTTTCACGCCCGTGCGCCGTCGCGTCTCATTGCCAGTCCAGCGTTCAACGCCGCCCGCGCCACCTCGGTCGTAAGCGTCATATCCGAACACCCCGTACGAATCAGTTTCGTGAGAGATTTACGTGCGTAGCCCCAAGTTAATCGCGACCGGCACCGCATCGATCAGCATGACCCCCATGATTGATGTGGTGTTTCTGCTGATTATCTTTTTTTTGGTCTCCAGTCATTTGGCCAAGCAAGAGAACTCGATTACTTTGGCACTGCCCACAGCCGCCAGTGGAATGCAAGATTTAGCGCGACGCGATACTGTCACCATCAACATTCTTACAGATGGTTCGTGGCTGTTGGGAGGAGCGCCAATCGACGCCCTGACTTTGGAGACAGCAATCGGACGTCGGATGGCCGATAGCCTCCAACCGTTGCAACTGCGGATTCGCACCGATCAATCCGTGCCATATCATCGACTGGAACCGATCTTGGCGGTCGCTGCTCGACTGGGTATCAGCGACATTGTGTTTTCCGTGTACCGCGAGGGTCAGCGATGAAAACCAGTTACAGCCTGAGCAACGGCAAACCCGTGCGCTCGCGTCGTCCTGTGGAGATCGCAATGACTCCAATGATTGACGTCATCTTCTTGCTACTGATTTTCTTCCTCGCCACCAGTAGCTTTCGGCTAGTCGAGCAATTGCTGCCTAGTGGCATCTCCCAAATGCAGTCCACTGGGGGACCAGATTCGATGCCACCTCCAGACGTTCCACCGGAAGCCGTCCATCAAGTCGTCGTCAAGCTGGATTGGCAACTGGAGGCGTTGACAGTGTCGCTCAATGGACAAAGGCTACGTGAGTTCGCTGACCTGCGCAGTCATTTTCTACAGATTGCTCAGGTTCAAGTGGCTGTGCCAGTGGTGATCGACCCCAGCCCGGATACTCCGGCACAGGTGGTGGTTGAAGCTTACGACTGGGCGCGCACCGCAGGCCTACCGCAAGTCTATTTGGCGATTCGTTCGACCAAACCCTGAGTAACTGACTATCCGCCAGCTCCAAGGCGTTGCCGATCGAATCTGACAGAGCCATAATGGCGCTATCCCAGCCGAAAGACTATTCGAGTGTGTGCAGGCATCGTCCACAGTGGACTTCAGCCCGTCAGGTAAGCATCTCGAGAATTTGCAGGAGTATCACCTCAAATGAAGTGGCAGCAGCTCCTGGGACACCTGCAACAATATCAGTGGTTTCGACAAGCTCACGTTGGTCAACGGTTGGCTACCAGTTTCTTGTTCGTCGGTCCGGATGGAATTGGCAAACGCACCTTCGCCCGGCTGTTGGCCAAAAGTCTGCTTTGCCAGCGCACCGCCCACGACGAACTAGACTTTTGTGGCAGCTGCGAGTCGTGTGTCCAAGTCGAGGCTAGTACCCACCCTGACCTAATCGAACTGGCCAAGCCGGAAGATAAATCTGAGTTACCGGTAAGACTGTTAATAGGCGAGCCGGAAAGTCGCATGCGTGAGGGCTTGATATACGATATGAGCCTGCGCCCTTTCAGCGGTCGCCGCAAAATCGCAATTGTGGACGACGCCGACTGGTTGAACGAAGAGGGCGCTAATGCACTGCTCAAAACATTGGAAGAGCCTCCGACCGACTCTGTCTTGATCCTTATCAGCCAAAGTCTGCAGCGCCAGTTGCCAACCATTCGCTCACGTTGCCAAGCCGTATTGTTTCGGCCGCTGCCTGAGGAACAACTTGCTCGATTGTTGCTTGAGGCGTCCCTGGTTAGTGACTCACAAGAGGCGGCACACATTGCGGCAGCCAGCGACGGCAGCCTTTCGATAGCTCGCCAGTTGTGCGATGCCGACTTTCGTCAGTACCGCGCCGAATTGTACGAACAGTTGCTTTGCCGTCCATTGGCCATGGCAGCGCTGGCCAAGTCGTGTACTGAGATGGTCGATGCTGCTGGGAAAGAGGCTCGACAAAAGCGTGATCGACTCAAACAGATTCTGTACTTTGCGGGCCAGCTCTATCGTGGTCTGGTGCGGAGTCACTTCCAAGCCGGCAAGGTAGCACAGTCGATGATTGCCGGGGACGTGCTAGTCGCCGACTCGGTACACCGGGCGGTGTCCACATGGACTGGTGGAGTCGCTGCGGCACTGAGCTGCTGGCAATTGTGCTGTCGGATGATTGAACAGGTGGACCGAAATGCCAACCAAGCCACGCTCATCCAGTACTGGTCAGCCGAAATAGCTCGACACAGCGGGTGTTAGTAGAGCTAGAATGCGTCACGCATGGTAGCCACTCTCGCCAGAGAGTGGCTGGGCTGTATAGTTCAATGACTAGTGAATATCCTCGGTCTGGCGACCCGTAGCTACCAGCGTCCCGTGGCGACTGGCGATGCTGCGGCTACCAAATTCAACTTCCAGGATTGATTATAGTACTGGTTTCACTAGCCTGCACAGGCGTTTGAAACGTATCCGAGTAGACTCGGGCCAGAACCTGCATCTGTTGCGGTATATCTGAGATCAACACGATGATGTAATTCAGCTCTTCGCCCGGGCGCATGTACTCGACGATTGGCAGAAGAACTCGATTATCGCGGAAGTTGGCTTGCAATTCTTGGCCCTCGCGAGTGGTAATGCCCACCAGTCGCGCTCCATCGGGTCGCATCATTTCTACATGCACACGGTGATTTGGGCTATTGGAGTTGTTGACGACGCGCAGCCCATAGCGGATTTGTCTTCCGACAAGCGTAGGATCATTGAAGTGATTGATGCTAATCGCCAAAGCACCCGTAGCTGCCGGTGATTGGGTCGATTCCTGGGTTTGAGGCAGCACGCTGGGAGCGTTGGGCTGGCCGCTGGGTGGCAGCACGGGAGGACTGATGGTATCGCCGGTGACGACGCGCGTCTGCCCCACAGCCTGTGCCCCAACGCCCTCGTCCGAGGAAGCTTGAACCGATATTTGTGCTGATGGACTGCCAGCCCGAGCGCGAACTTGCACCCACAACTGGCGAATGACTTCGCTGCCCTGACCGGGGAGCATGTCGGCTGGTTTCCACAACCAGCGCCCCTCGCCATCGCTACGGACGGTCGACTGATTGTTCACGTCCACGCCGATGAAATCTAAAACAGAACTGCTGGCGGTCACGAGGACTTTGATACCGGACAATTTGGTTTCGCCGGAATTGCGCAGCGTGATCTGCGCGTAGGCTGTTTGTCCAACGCGCATTTCGGTCAACACTCCCGACTCAGACCAAGGAAACTGAATGTCGACGCCAATTTCAGGACGACGTGGTCGTGGTGGCTGGCCTAGGATCGACGCCACGCGTTCGACCAACACGCTATCGCCAGCGGTCATCACTCGCAATTTAGCCGACTGCTGCCCCTCTTGGCGGACTTGCAGGGGAATCCCCAGCGAACGCACTTGCCCGGGCGAAAGCGCCCCAATCACCTGATCGACTCGGTTGCTTCCCGTATTTGCTTCCACTAATCCTGGATCGGTTTCAACCAGCAGTTTCAGGTTGGTCAACGTTTGACGGCCCGTATTGCGAACGTCGACTTCGTATTGAACGACGTTGCCAACTTCCGCCTGAGAAACACCGCCAGCCGGCGCGAATCGAACTTCAACGGTCGCTTCAGCAACTTCGGTACGCACCGATTTGCGTTCACTCAGTCCTGTAGCCTCTGCCTGAAATACGACCTCATACATGCCGACTTGCGCGGGTTGCAAAACGACAGAGACATCCAACTGTCGATTGGCTGGTAAGACACCTTGATCCCAGATTGCTCCGGCACCGGTCTGTGATGCCGGCTGCGGCGTGGCTGCTATCAACTTCATTCCCGCAGGCAGATTCAGCACCAATCGTGCATTGTCGGCGTTCAAATCCCCTGGATTTCCTAGGGAGGCGACATAGGTCAGTTGCTCACCGGCCATGGCCGCTTCCGGTCCGAAAACCTGCAGGTTTAGCCCTGGAGAGCTAAATGTTACTAGGGTTTCTCCGCGCCCAAAGAGCAACTCGGGTAGATGATCCGATGGCTGCTCAGGGCTCAGGACTTCAACGATCACCGGCGTCGTCCCGCGACCGTTGGGCGGAGCGGTCAAATGTGCGGTAGCCATGCCATTTTCATCGACGCGCACCCGAGCTTGCTGGGGATTGGACGAGGGCAGGGTCGGGCTAACGAATGCGGCTACATTTGGGTCCACGATGGTGTACTGTACGATCCACCCGGTAGCCGGAACGAAGCCCTCAGATTTGGTAACACGCGTGGACAGCTGCACGTTACCACCTGCCACAGCCATCTGAGGTTCTGGAAGCGTATACTGAGCATCCAGCCAATACACAACTGCGGTCTGGCGACGTCGATCCCACAGGTTACTGTCCGGCGCCAATGCAGTCAGCCGCGAGACGCCGGCAGTGGGCGATGAGACACTGACCCAAGCCTCACCATCGCGCAGATGAATGTCGTCTTCACAGCCCGGTGTGCCACGGTCAATGACCAACGGTTTGCTGCTGGTGCGCGCACGGGCAAAGTCGATGCCCAGTTTTTCAACTTTTGGACGATTCGGATGCAGCAGTCCGCTCAGTTTGCCTGGCGAATCATCGCTGACTTGGATAATCTGGCCAACGCTGTCAGGGGACAACATCCATTCCAATGGCTGTTGTTTGACCAAGTAGCCATCTTCACCACAAATCCCGGCCAAGAAAACCACTTCGCCTCCCACTGGGGCGATAACGCGCAGCGGGGTAAGCTGTATTTCGCCGGCCTTGCCGGGCGTGCGAAAGTGATCGTGAATCTTATGCAGGTGCTGATGTTTGCGGTGAAACAGATTGCAAACACCAGTGGGCTCACAGCGACCATCCAGACAGGGAGGCGGCGTGGCCGGAGGTTGAAAGGCCGCTGATGGTAACAATCCCGGTTGGCCATTGCGTGGGTGCAACGTGGGCAAGGTCAATTGCGTCGCATTTGGATGTGGCAGAAAGAGTTTTGAGCCGTTCGGATCGATCGCGGGCAGACTAAAGTGCTTGCAGCCGCTGGCGAGACACAGGCAGCACAACATCAGGGCCAATTGCCACCCAGTGCTGGCCAAGCCTGTCTGATTGCGATTTGAAGTATGGGCTGCCATCCGAGACATCGTGCGGGCTTCCTGACCGCTAAAGTTTGACAAGCATCACAGATAGACTGCGTGCCGGTTTCCTTACGTCCGTGGTAAGCCTACACCACGGGCAGTCAACTTGAGGTCTCAGGAGGCCACAATTACTAAAGCTACCTCATCAGGCCAACGCTGTGTAACGATGCGTTAAACCTTGATAGCTGCACAAACGTTGTCGTTCGCACGGATTGATAGCGAACAAGCGCTACGGATTAGATTCGCTTAGTGCTCCGCTAGACAGTTCCTTCTGCGCCAGCTCGAGATCGCTAGCCGTCATCAGTTCGGCTAACTGCTCCAGCGAAGTTTGCGGTTGCCAATTCAGAACCTGTTGGGCTTTTGAGGCATCGCCGATCAAACAATCGACTTCGGAAGGTCGAAAGTAGTAGGGATCAATTTCGACGTATTGTCGCCAGTCTAAGTCGAGCTGGCCGAAAACCATTTCCAAGAACTCAGCAATCGTCGCCGAACGCCCGGTAGCAATCACATAATCATCGGGACGCTCGTGTTGCAACATCAGCCACATCGACTCGACATAATCTTTAGCGAATCCCCAATCGCGTCGAGCTTCAAGGTTGCCCAAGTAAAGTTTATTCTGCAACCCTAGCTTGATACGGGTAGCGGCCCGGGTGATCTTTCTGGTGACGAACGTTTCGCCACGCCGTGGCGACTCGTGATTGAAAAGTATTCCGCAGCAGGCGAACAAACCATGGGAAACGCGATAATTCTGAGTCTGAAAATGCGCATAGACCTTGGAGCAGGCGTAGGGGGACTGCGGATTGAATGGCGTCGATTCGCGTTGCGGTGTTTCCAGGGCTCGCCCGAACATTTCTGACGAAGAGGCTTGGTAGACACGCACCGGCTGGATGTCATTCAGCCGTCGCGCTGCTTCAAGCACATTGAGTGCTCCCAGGCCGACGGTCATCAGGGTATAGACCGGCAGATCAAAAGAAACTCTAACGTGACTCTGCGCCGCTAGATTGTAAATCTCGTCGGGCGCGATCTCTTGTATAAGCTGGGCAAGCGCTTGGCCGTCCGTCAAATCCCCGTAATGCAATTTCAATGGAGGATCGCTATGCGAATCGCGATACAAATGGTCGATGCGCGCCGTTGAGAAATTGCTGCTGCGACGTACCAAGCCATGTACCTGGTAGCCTTTATCCAATAGCAATTCTGCCAGATACGACCCATCCTGTCCGGTGATCCCCAGGATCAAAGCTTTGCGGGACATGGATTCGCTTTTGAGAGGTCGGGGACAGTAATCCAACAACAGCCAGCGTGAGCAGGCCTAAATGCACAGGCTATCAGGTTACACCGAATCATCCAAGGTCTCAACAATCATAATCCCCACGATTACGATTGATTCTTAGCACCGCTGGCCTCGGTAGGTTCGTCAACGCGCTGCTGTTCTTCGATATAGCCAATGCTGTATTCGCCGTAGCGACCATCGCCGTAGCGATGGCTATCGTAGCGGTACGAATCGCGGTAGTCATTGTAGCTATAACTGTAACCGTAGCTACCATACGCGGCCTCGGTGCTGACGCCATTAACTACCATGCCCAGTACATGGGCATCGACTGACTCCAAAATGCTCAATGCACGTGTGGCGAGCGGCTTGATGTTTCTTCGCAACCGCATGGTCAGGATCACGCCATCGGACACGGCAGCCACGGCCGAGGGATCGGAAACTGCCAACAATGGTGGAGTGTCCAAAATAACGATGTCGTACTTTTCTCGCAGCACTTCAATCAATTCAGCGAACCGACCACTACTCAGCAGCTCCGATGGGTTACTGGGATGTTCTCCTCCAGGAATCAATGACAAATTGGCGACACAACTAGGGATGGTAGCGTCACTTAGATCGGCCTTGTCGGTCAACACTTGGGCCAGTCCAACGTTACCTTGGATTCCGAAGAGTTTATGTTGGCGAGGGCGACGCAAGTCAGCGTCAACCAACACGACTCTGCGCCCAGATTGGGCCATGGCCACAGCCAAGTTCGCCGACATGGTAGACTTACCGTCCCCAGG
Organism: Pirellulaceae bacterium; assembly: GCA_019636385.1. Taxonomy (NCBI): domain Bacteria; kingdom Pseudomonadati; phylum Planctomycetota; class Planctomycetia; order Pirellulales; family Pirellulaceae; species Pirellulaceae bacterium. The sequence goes on from JAHBXT010000007.1 coordinate 34,414, forward strand.
CACGGGGCTAGTGACCTGGATGACTTTCAAGTCGCTGCCACGACTGCTGAAGAACAGGCTAGTGCGGACGGATCGAAACGCCTCTGCGACGCGACCACGGCCATGGTGAATGGTGATCAACGACGCATCGACATCTTGGACGACTTTCTTGATCTTGTCCAACTCTATCGCCGGAATGTGCCCCAGAATGGGTCTACCCATGTCGGACACAATTTCATCTGGACTGCGATAAGACCTGTCGGCCAGATCCATCAGGATGGACAGTCCGCACATCAAGAGCAGGCCAAATACCGCGCCCCCTCCAATGTAAACAATGGGATAGGGCCCGTCAGGCATGCCGATACTGGCAGGGTTTAGCTCTTTGAGGATACGCTGATTTGCATTAGTGGGAGTCAGCTCAACTGCACGAACCTTCTCGCTAAATGAACCTAACATGACCTTGACGGATGCCAGTTGATCTTTGAGCAGCCGATTGCGGGAGAGAAAGCTCTGCAGTTCCTGAGACTTCTTGAGTTCTTCATTGGCCATTGCCTCTAAATCTGCCTGGTGTCGATCAAGAGATTTGTACTGCTCACGAAACGCGTTGGCATACATCTCTACTAGCTGAGCACTGACCAGAGATTGCAATGCAGATTCCGACCGCTCCTCGGTTTCAGCCGGTGGATCGGATGAAACCAAGGACGTTGGACGCTGCGCATTGGGCAGCGTCACAGCCGAATAAGCATCCGACTTGGACAACAATTTTTCCTTGGCAGCCTTGTCCAAGTCTTCGATCTTGCGCACGGCCGCGATTTGTTCGGTGATAACTTCAATTTCGCGGCGTACCGTTTGCACCGAGGGGTGGGCCGGACCATAGCTGGTTAAGAGTTGCTGCTCTTTGGCTCGCAAGGGAATCAAAAACGATCGTTCTATTTTCTCCGATTCGGCGACATGCGTAACGTGCGGCTCATTCAATTGTCGGACATAGGTGCTCTGGACATAGTTCATGCCCTCCTGAAGCATCACTAATATCTCTTCGGGACGTCGATTTTGCTTTTGTGCTTCGACGATTTGCTGCAGGCTACTCTTGAGCCGAGCCAGATTGATGCGAGCATCCTCCAGTTGGACTTTGAGCCTCATGTAGCTCTCGGCAAATGGATCTACAGCATCCTCACCGGTCCACAAAACATTCGGCGCTTCCTCCCGAAACTTTTGTAGCTGCTCGTACAAGTCTTGGTACACTTTGGCCAGACGCTTTTCGGTGTTGGCAAAGAACTTCAAAACTTCCGTGTCGACAGTCTTGTACTCTTCGGCCAGAAATGCTTGGTAGCCTTTGACCACCGCGTCTACAACGGCAAAAGACACACTGGGATCTGTGCTCCGATAGGAGATGAACAGCTGCTCCGTAGTCAGCCGCTCAGCCTTCTCAGCAGGCTGCACATCCACGCCTCTTTTCTCATCGGCCAACAGGGACACGATGTTCGCCGGCGTCATGTCCGGAAAATGCTTTTCGAGCTTGCCAACCTTGACTGCCAACGTTAACACCGCCTGGCTCTTAATCGCCCGTGACTCATCTTTACGATTGGTGAAATAAGCGATCTTTTCTGGGTCGTAGACCACCGAATTAACCGAAGTAGGCATCGCCGAAACCACTTGCACCAGAGCAAAGGACAAATACCTGCTGGGCAATTTGGTGAAGTACATGAACCCGGCTCCGGCACCAATCAGGGCACCGAGCATCGGCAACCATTTCCAGCGCCACAGAATGCGAACTAAGTCGATTCCTTGCTGTTGGCGCGGCGAGGCCATCTCCGGAAGTCCGGCAGTGACTAAACCGCGATTTGGCGAAACATCCATAAGTTGCGACATGCGAACGGCCTTCTATTGGCGTGAACGGTTGTAGGCTAACTGGTTAAAGTATAGAAAATGAGTAGCGTTCGGAGACCATTAATTATTCAATTTAAGTAGACTGCGACAACTTTAAGGGGGCTGAACCAATCAGACCGTTACCGTCAATTCAAGTGATGCATTACAAACTACCTTTGGGGGGGCAGATTGGATAGATCCGACCTTACGAACTCTAGATCGGGTCAGCCTGACAATCATCCAGTAAGACGGACACGCCTTGATCCATGAATCGCACCGCAACCTGGAGACGTACTTCGCGTTCACGACGCAAAATGACGCCTTCGTAGCCCGCAAAGGCTCCATTGCGAATGCGTACGCGCTGACCGGGCTCTAGTCGCCGCTCGGGAGAGAGCGGAAAATCATCGACGATCAACTGCTGGAGTTGCCGGAGGTCAGCGACAAACTGCATCGTATCCCCGACCGGCAACCACCGACTTACGCAGCCCGTGCTGACGGCTTGATAACGCTCGGTTTCGCCGCCACACACAAATACGTAACTGCCAAACAGGGGCGTAAATGTTGTTCGCAACCGGCCACCTGCAGAGCGGTATCGACGTTTGATGATTGGCGAGTAATACGGCACGTCCTCGTCAAACAAACGCCGCATGAGCTTCTTTTCCTGCCTGGGCAATGTGTACATTGCCCACCACTGGCCATCGGTGGCCTGCGGAGTTTCGAATAACGAACCCGGATGCAGATTAGGCTCACGACTGAGTATTGGCATCGTTGCTCTTGGGACCAGTCACTTCTGCAGCTTCGGATTGCTTGTCTTCGATGTAGCCGGTGGTGTAGGAAGTGTACTTGCCATACTTGCCATAGCCGTATTTGCCATATTTGCCATACCCATAACCGTAACTACTGCGGTAAGAGTAACGGTAATCGTTGTAACTGTAATTGTAGCCGTAGCCACCGTAAGCAGCTTCGGTACTAACGCCGTTTACGACCACCCCTAGAATCTGAGCATCGACCGATTCGAGCACGCGGAAGGCTCGCGTCGCCAATGGCTTGACATTGCGTCGCAAACGCATGGTCAAGACGACACCATCAACCACTGACGCCACTACGCTCGGATCGGATACAGCCAGCAGTGGCGGGGTATCGATAATAATAATGTCGTACTTCTCGCGAACGATCTCAATCAGTTCAGCGAAGCGGCTGCTGCTGAGCAACTCAGCCGGATTATTCGGCCGCTTGCCACCAGGCATAATCGACAGGTTGGCGACACAGCTTGTGTAAATTGCATCATCCAGTTCGCATTGGCCAGCGACCAATTGAGCCATGCCCACATCGGCGTCGAAGCCAAACAACTTTTGCAAACGAGGACGACGGAAGTCGGCGTCAATCAATAATACGCGACGACCAGACTGCGCCATGGCCACAGCAAGATTCGACGACAGCGTTGACTTGCCGTCGCCGGGTACAGGGCTGGTAATCTGCACGACTTTCAGCTCACTACCGCGACTGCTAAAGAACAACCCAGTTCGCACCGACCGAAACGCTTCGGAAATCCTGCCCCGACTATGGTGCAAGGTGATAATCGATGGATCGACCGAGTCGATAACTTTTTTGATGTTCGCCAAATCCATAGCCGGGATGTGTCCCAGTACGGGCTTGCCCAGGTCCGACACAATTTCGTCAGGACTGCGGTAAGATCGGTCAGCCAAATCCATAAGGATCGCCAAGCCAGACATAAGCAGAATGCCAACAGCGGCACCACCTAAAGTGTACGGGGCAGGGTACGGACCATAGAACAGGCCGCCCGAGGCTGGATTGAGTTCTTTCAAGATCTTTTGGTTAACGTTGGACGGTGCCAACTCAACTGCTTTGAGTTTGTCGCTAATTTGAGAATAGAGCTGCTTGATATCACCAATTCTCTCCCTCAATCGGAGGTGTTCTTCCATGAAGCCGGTTAGTTCAATCGACTTCTTACGATCTGCCTCCGCCATCGCACGAACCTCCGCCTCGCGCGTCGCCAGCGCTCGGTACCTGGCCTGCAAGGCATTGATGGTCATTTCCAAAAACTGATTGGTTTGCGCCATGTCCGAGGATTCACTTTCGGCCAGCAGCATTTCAGCCGACTTATTTGCCGCATCTGCTTCAGCCGCAACCGCTTCAGCGTCAACCTCAGCGCCAACAGCCTCCTCATCTGCGCCCTTCTTTCCATCCATAGCTTGTCTAGTCTTGAGACGCGCTTGCAACGCCTTGACTTGAGCATCTCGCTCGGCCTCTTTAGCCTTGGCAATCTTGGCTTCCGTAGCTTGGATTTGGGCTCTCACCCTCTTGACCATCGGATGGCTGGGCCCGTTACCGCTGCTGATCTGGTACTCTTCTTCTGCTAATAAATCTGCCAGTGCTCGCTCCATTTTGACCGACTCAAGATCGCCACCTTTGAACGATGGATCCTCAAAGATTTGCCGCCAGAAGGTCGACTTGACCAAATCCGATCGATCGTTAAGCATCATCAGAATGTCGTGAGGTCGAGCGGTTTCGCTCTTCATCAGCGACTCGACGACTTCCAGTTCGCTCTTTAGGGTAATGCGTTCACTGATGATCTGATCGAGTTCATTTTCCTTCTTTCGATAGCTCTCAAAGAACGGATCCACTGGACTGTCAATGTGCCACAGGATGTCCCGGCTCATAGCTTCTTGCTTGAATTTCGCATAACGCGCGTCTAGCTCAACGTTCTCTTCGCGGAGCTTAGATTCCATGCGGGTGAAGAACTTGAGTACCTCGTCGTCCACCGTCTTAAATTCTTCAGACAGGAACGCCTGATATCCGGCCACCACAGCATTGACGACGGCTTGAGCCACATCCGGATCACGCGACACGTATGCGATGACCAACTGGTCGGTTACAACTTTGTCCGATTTCTCAGCCGGGCTGACTTCAACACCCCGACGCTGGTCCATCAGTTCGAAGACGATTTGGTTCTCCGTCATCCCCGGAAAGTGCTTGGCCAAGTTGCCGTTCTTGACGGCCATTCCCAACACTTTCTGGCTCTTAATGACGCGTGATTCGTCATGTCGACTCTTGTACGCAGCTACTTTTTCGTGATCGTAGAGTTCGAACCCGCGTCCGGCGGGTATTGCAGAAACCACCTGCACCATCGCAAAGGACTGAAATTTCTCGGGTACTTTGGTGTAGAACATGTATCCCACACCGGCACCAATTAAAGCACCCAGAATCGGCAACCACTTCCAGCGCCACAGCACCCGGACTAAGTCCATATTCTGCTGCTGTGGTGCGGCAACTACCTCAGGGGCGGCTGAGGTGAGGCCTCGGTTGAGCATTGATTCCATGATTTGGGACATAGGCTGTTCGTCTCCGGTGGAGGGAAAATGACGTTTCCACTAAGTATAGGCAAGTGGTGCATTTTGGGGATGTGGTTACCCAGGAAATTGTCGTAGATATGCCGCCAGCCACTAGGTATAGTCGCATCAACCGATAAATTCTTATTGACCGTTAGGGGGGTGACGCGGCATTGAGGGTCCGAAGCTGCTGCAAATAGAGCTGTTCGGTCACGCTGAGCGAAGAACGACGGCTGGCCTGCTCCATTTGCCGGATCGCTTCTTCTATGTCGCCCTGGGCCTGGAGCGCCTTGGCCAGTCTAAAGCGGACGTATTTGTCCAACGGACGCAGGGCCGCAACCTTTTCCAGGGCTGCAATATAGCCGTGTTCGTCTTCAAGCTGCTGGGCTACCCAAGCCATTAGCTCCCAGTCTAAGTCAGTTCTCAATTCATCCTTGAGAACCGCAATGTCCAGCTTACCCAGCATCTCAAGAGCAACCTGCGATTCATTAGGCTTATCCTGGAGAACGCGGATTAAGGCAGCTCGGGCCAATTGCGAAGCGGGCAAAATCGACATCAGTTCAGTGGCGTCGATCAAGCCATCCAATAGTGCGGCCGAGCGATGCGCCTGATCAGGGTGGTAAAAAAGTGTTGAACGCCAAAAGTCTAAACCCATCAACCGATCACCGGCAATCAAGCTACAGGTCCCCACCGCCTGCTGCATCCGGGGTATAGAATGTGTCAGGAGCTTTAGTCGAGCGCAGGTCAACGCATGCTTAACGGGATCAACCTGAATTGTCGACTGAAAGATCCCCCAATGCCCACGCCAATCGAACACGCAATGCCGCGACGCCAGCTCAAAGCCGGCTCGACTGGCAGAAACAGACTCAGCCAACCCTGGATTGTCTGTCCACTGTCCAGCCAGTTCAGGCAGAAAGTTTGGCTGCTTCGTCCGCAGCACGGCAGTCACAAACTCTTGCCGACTAAGCTGATTGCGTTGGTCGGGGGCAATTGAATCCGGCCAGAGAGTAGATTGTTTGAGGTAAGCCTCGGTGGCAGCCACTTTCAACCGCGACAATTGCAACACAACTTCAGGATGACCAGCATCCAAACTCGACGATTGGCTGTAGGCAGTATCTAACTGCGTTGAGTCAATCGACGACCATTGCATTTCTAAGGGCTCCGACTGAGCAAACCCAGTGAGTGGCTTCCATCCTTGCCACATCAAAGCAACCAATCCGGCTAACAGACCGGTCAGCCACAGACGACTCTGACCGCCTGGCCGCGATGGCCGCGTCAGCGCTAAGCGTTGCCGCGACTCGCCGACAAACACCCCTACCAGCGCAGCGACCGTCAGAAAGATTGCCGGAATGATCAGGCTAAAATCGACGAGACTCTGCACGGCAATAGCCGACACAGCATACAGCGTCGCTGGCCAAAAACTGATCGCGCGAAACTCGGAACGAAACATGAGTTGGCGAGCCAACCACAGCAGCCCCACCATCGTTGCTAGGATTCCCAAAAAACCCAGTTCCGAAAATACTTCGACAAAGATATTCTCGGCATGATAAATCCAATAGGGCTGCTGGGTATTTCCGGGCATGATGGCAAAGTGGAAGCTGCCTAGACCACTTCCCGTCAACCAATACTGGGATTGATTGAGCGCTAGCTTCCAGAACTCGAGCCGCTTGGGGGAGGACAACTTCTGATCCTCAAGGCGTCTGGCAATCTCTTGGTCCAACTCAAACGACTCAAGAAAGATCAATGACAATACCGCGATGACGCAACATGCCAGTATCCCGGCGACTAGTAAACTTCGATGGCGCCCCAGCGCAAGCAGCAAGGTGATTGATAGCGCAAACAGCAGCGCCACAAACCCACCACGGCTGGCTGCCCCAACTACCCCACCCAACAACACGATCAAGGCCACCGTCAGTATTACCGTCAGCGCGTCGATATCTCGCATCGAATCCTCCAACGAGTGCCGGATACGGCCCGCCAGATTTGTAGCGCGATAGCGCTGAACATGCTCTTCGCGGCGACGTTTGTGCTTTACCGACGCCATCAGCAGCGCGATGGTACAGCCGATGCCAACCGATAGGTATTGAGGAGCCGAATTGCGGGATACGAATGTGGCAAAATAGCTGCCTCCGGGCATATCAAGCAACGTCCATTGACTCCAAGAGATCGCTTGCAACACCCCCAACAACGCTATCATCGTCGTAATGCTGGCCAACGAGTACAACAGCACGCGCCGGCTTGATTTGTCATTGAACAATACTCCCGAGCATAAAAACATCAGCACCGCGGCCGAAAATCCAACTAAGCTGGCCCTCGTCTGAACGGGATGAATACTGATCGCCGTATCTGCCGGCCCGGTTTGGGAGGCCGCTTCTAGCAATTGTGGATCGGACACTTCGACAGCCAGGTACTCAGCAGCCTGCGCGATCACCTGGCGCTCAAAGGCGGCGGTGGGGGCAACGGCTGAGTGCAACCAGTTGGGCAGCGGCATTAACTGAGCCAAAGCCAACAACAACAGCGCGCACAGGCAAAACAGAAATGGGGAATTGGCACGTCGGGCAACCTCCGGTTTAACCATCACGCAAATCCAGGTGCAAATTGCGATGACGGTCAGCCATGGTGCCAGCAGTAACTGCTGCGACCAAGTTACCATGCCAAAATACCACGGCGCGTAGAGTAAAAGCGCGATAATTGATAGCCGCCCGCCCCAGGCCGATATCACGAACAGCCAGCTATCAGCGGCAGTTCGGCGGACTCGCTTTTTTTTATCACCCAAGACGTCACCCCACCCAGACTTCAGTGGCCAAGTCAGCCTGCACCATGCCGCAATGCCGCCCAAACCAACCTAGGGAATCGTTAGCTCTGTTGGCAGGCAAGCTTTGTGGCTGAAAACAGAATCATAGCACTTCTGGAACCACGAAAAACCCTAATTGCTGCTATTGCCTCAACGTTCAATCGTCAGAAACAGGACTAAGCGGATAACCGAAACTACCCAGATAAGCCGCAGAATTCCTCAACTCGCTACAGGTAGACAAACGATTTAATAAGCGACGCCCATAGTAGCGGGCTCAACCGCCCACGTTTGCAGTGCGCTTGCCGGACCTTGATGCTAGGCTCGCCAAGCGAATGTTTTCCCGCAAACCGGCGGACATGCATGGATGAATTCTCAGGGGGTGCACCGGAATGTTGTCAAATACACGTGAGACTCAGAGCTTCCGATCGCCGCAGTCGGCCTGTTCGACAGATGGTCGCGGACAAGCCCAGCCACTGACCAGGCGCAGGCTGCTGATGCTGCTTTCGATGATCAGCTTAACAAGTTTGATGCCTGGCTGCGCGGGCATCGGTCGCACCACGGGCGCAATCCTGTCTGACGGTAGTTGGGGCGAATGCTTGGAAGAACACCGCAATCGATCCTGCGCGCTCAAGGCCTGGTTTCGCCGCGAACACAACTTTTCCAGCCAATGCAACCTGAGGGACTTTCGGGAGGGATTTATCGCAGGATACATGTCCATCCTCGAAGGCAAACCGGGATGTACGCCGACTGTGCCCCCCAGAGGCTATTGGGGGTGGTCGGGACAAACCTCCGAAGGACAGAGCCAGATGTCGGCGTGGTTTGCCGGATTCCCCTATGGCGTTCAAGCCGCCAAGGACGACGGCGTCGATCAGTGGAGTGCTCTGGAGCTGAGCCCTCAATTCCGCCAGAAGTACGGTCTCAAACCGGACAATCGTAGCGGCGCAGGTCAATATAGTCCAATTCCTCACCAACAACGGAATTATCAGCCCTACTACTCGGATTCAGATGGTTTGCAACAAGCGCCGGTGCCACCATCGCAACCATCGATTATTGACCTTGAACCGAGAGTCGATGCGGATCAAAACCTGTTATCTCCGTTTCCGATCGTGGAATAGTCAACTCGCTCACAGTAACAGGCGTCGAGTCCGGCCAACCGTCGGGCACCACGCCATATGATCCAAGCCCAATTACGAAGATTCAGCAACTGGCGCGGCACATGACTGCTGCTCCTTATTTCTCGGAAGGTTTCACCCGCCATGAACTCACGGACGAAAACCATGGTTTACAATTCGCAAAGCGTGCCGAGTTACCCGACGACGGGAAGTGTCCGGCGCTGGTTGGCCTTATCATCTTTGTGCTTCCTTGGAACGTTCACAGGCTGCACGGCGCTGACGCGCCCCATTGACGGAGTTCCGGCCAAACGACTGCCTCGGGAATTTTTCCAGAGCGACCGCTCCAGTCTAGTAGCCATCGACATCAGTTTGCTGGCTCAGGAAGAGCCACGCAACTACACGCTCGGACCAGGCGATGTGTTAGGAGTGGTTGTCGACCGCATTCTACCTCCGTCAAAGCCTGACGAGGTACCACCGCTACCTCCGGTTCACTTTCCGGATCTTGCCAGCACACTGCCGCCCTCTACCGGGTTCCCGCTAACCATTTTGGATGATGGCACAATATCGCTGCCGTTGCTCAAGCCAATCGAGGTTGAAGGGCTGACACTGGATCAGGCGCGCGACAAGATTCGTCAGACCTACGTAGATGCAGAGATACTTCAAGAAGAGCAGGAACTTAGCCCAGTCGTGACACTGATCCGCAAGCGGCAGGTCAACGTGACTGTCGTACGCCAGGACAACACCGGTTTGCTGTCTGGTCTGCAAGGTGGTCGAGGCGGTGGTAACTGGGGATTGGCCAATTTTTTACAGCGGCCCACTGGTACCCTAGGCGTTGAATACGCTGCTGCCGGAACGATCGTCAAGCTGGATGCCTTTCAAAACGACGTGTTACACGCATTGATGAACACGGGTGGTCTGCCTGGCGTGAGTTCGAAGAATGAAGTGCAAATCATTCGCAGCAATCGCCGCGACAAGATGGCCCGGCTAGAGTTCATGCGTCAATACTCGCAGATGCTGGCACAGTACCAAAACGATCCGTGCAACTGCCCACCTCCCATGCCAGATGATCCCACCATCATTCGCATCCCCTTGCGATTGCCACCGGGCGAAGTGCCGAACTTCACCGAACAGGACATCATCCTGGAAGATGGCGATGTGGTCTTGATCGAAACACGAGATACAGAGTTCTTCTTCACCGGTGGACTTCTGCCCGGCGGACAATTCCCGCTGCCGCGTGACTACGACCTGGATGCCCTGGGTGCAATGGCCATGGCTGGCTATGGACTGGAACGCTCCGCCCAAGGCAACCCATTCGGTGTCTCCGGCTTCTCGCAAGTCGTACCACCAGGCCGATTGTACATCCTGCGTCCGTCCGTCTGCGGCAACGACCAAATCGCCATCGAGGTCGACTTGGCAAAGGCGGTAAACGACCCACGCCAACGTCCGATCATCAAAGCCGGCGATACGCTGATCCTGCAATACCGTCCGTGTGAAGAAGCCATCAACTTCGGTGTTGGAACGTTCTTCACCTACGGTATCTGGCAGCTTATTCGAAGATAAGCCGAGCAACTTCGGTCAGGCTTGGCAGCCCAAAGACATGCTATCAAAGTAACGCTAACGGGGCGCGGTCAATGGACCGGGCCCCGTTTGCCTTATAGATCCCCAAGATTCAATTGGAGCATTGAACGTTCTTGGCTCCTGCGTGTTGCCTCTACGCAACGCCGCGTGCCTGCTGAAGCGGAAAATCAACGTTACTCTGTGGGTTGTCCCGGAGATCGTTACCGCTTTTTGTCCTGAAATTCGATTCAGACTACCGGAACGCTAGCTTCTTCCAAATCTGCACAACCGCCTGGATCGTTTCATCCGGCTCAGTACCGACCCAATTTTTGAGCCGGTTGCGACCATCGGAACGCAATGTGTTGAGAAGAATGATTGTGCAGATAGAATGGATGCTGTCCCTGATGCAGAAGTTAGGTAGTCCCAGTCGGCGGCCCAACCTCCCCAAAAGAGCGGTTGGGGAGCGTTCCTGTTGTTAATATGGAACGAATTTGACGGCTCCAAGAGGAAACTTCAGAGTGACAACCGTTGAAATCCCTCTAAGCTAGACGAAAATGGCCAGCAACAATTCCTTTTCATTCCGCGTCCACCCTATAATTGCCACTTTGTGCAAGACGCGACTTTCTGGAACCGTTGGAAGTTTCCAATTCGCTGGACAACAATATTGAATCCATGGCTGGCACAAGCACTGCAGGAATACGACCTCAAGACTGCCCCAGGCAACTGCTGCTGGCCTTGCTCAGTGGACGCCAGCGAGCTTTCGCAACCTGAATACTTGATCGGATTCACACTAGGATTTTGCAGCATATGAGTTTTCGCGATCCTGCCTCAAACGCCCCATCCAACACAAAACTGTTAATGACCTTGATTGGCCAATGGTGGCGCCAGCGGCTGGCGCACTTATTGAGCCTGTCGGTTCGAGCCCGATTTTGGTTGCTACTGGTCGCTCATGCTGCCATCTTTGCTGCCAGTTTCGTTGCAGCTTATGTGATTCGCTTTGATTCTTCTGGGATACCAGCACCGTTTTACAATCAGATGTTGGGCGCAGTCGGCTGGGTCATGGTCATCAAGCTGTTTTGCTTTTACGTCTTTCGCAGTTTTCATGGATGGTGGCGACACGTAACATTTTCAGACTTCAAGGCCCTGGGCCAAGCGACTGTCGCATCACTACTGGTCATGACTCTGTTCGACTACTTTGTCATGACCGACGATCAGATTCCGCGGGGCATTGTCATCATGGATGCGATGATTTCGTTTGCGGCCCTGGCGAGCATTCGATCCAGTTGGCGTTTGCTCAATGAAGAAGTCAAGCCTCGACTATCCAAGCAACCACGTACGAACGTGATCCTTGTCGGCGCGAGCGAAGCTACCTGGAAGCTAGCTCATCAACTCCGCTCGCTACCTGATTTGCGTTACAACATCATTGGCTTGATTAGTACCCCCGGTTGCGATACACATCGCTGGGCGGCCAGCTTGCCGGTGTTAGGAGATTTAGATTCTCTTGAACTGGTCCTATCCTGTTACAGCGTCCAGGAGATTCTGGTACCGGCGGGTGAAGTGTCCGGCGCGGACATGCGAAAACTAGCCGAATTAGCCAAGGAAAACAGTAAGCGCTTACGGGTTATCCCCAGCATTCAAGACGTGCTGGCCTCCAGCGGCAAGATGCATCTTCGCGATGTGGACATCAATGACTTGCTGCGTCGCGAGTCGGTGGTGCTGGACAACTCGTCGATCGCTTCGATTGTGGCCGGGAGAGTCGTGTTGGTTACAGGTGCTGGGGGCAGCATCGGCTCCGAGATCTGCAGACAAGTCCTGAAATTTGAACCAGACAAGCTGATTCTGTTGGGACGTGGCGAGAACCGCATCTTCGAAATTGAAAATGAACTGAAAGCGCACGGTTCGACCACTCAAATCGTACCGGTGATCGTGGATGTTACAGACCGGTTAAGCTTGGAGCGATGTTTTGAGACGCATCGGCCAAACATCATCTTCCATGCTGCCGCGCACAAGCATGTGCCGTTGATGGAAGCCAATATTCCTGAGGCCGTCAAGAACAACATCCAAGGTACCAAGAACGTCGCCGACTGTGCAGTGGAATTTGGAGCATCCGAATTCGTTCTCATTTCTACTGACAAGGCGGTAAACCCGACTAGCGTCATGGGCGCTACCAAGCATTTGGCTGAACGCTACGTGCTGAGCCGCAATGAACCAGAGGGCACGCGATTTGTGGTTGTTCGCTTCGGCAATGTGTTGGGATCCAACGGTAGCGTGGTCCCTATCTTCCAGCGTCAAATACGCGAAGGTGGACCGATCACCATCACCGATCCACGCATGAAACGCTACTTCATGTCCATTCCAGAAGCTTCGCAACTGGTTCTGCAAGCTGCCGCACAGGGCAAGGGAGGCGAGATTTTTGTTTTAGATATGGGCCAACCCGTATTGATCCTGGATTTGGCTCGCGATCTTATCCGCCTATCCGGACTACCCGAGGACTCGGTCGATATCCAATTCTCAGGCATTCGTCCCGGCGAGAAGCTGTACGAAGAACTGTACTTTGACGAAGAACATTCGCTGGCCACCGCCCACCCCAAGATTTTTGCAGCCTACCATCGCCAATTTCCAGTGGATGAAGTTAGCGAATGCATTCAAGACTTCGTCGATTCGATTTACACACAAGCCGATAGCCAGCGATTTATCGCGATGTTTCAAGAGGCGATTCCTGAGTTTCGCCACAGTGCCCCGCACGGCGTTCGCGGTGAATCCGCTAAGCCGCAACCTGCCCCCGTTGTCGCTCAAGGTCAATAGCGGTCCCGTCTCTCACTAGGTCCAGCGTCCGAATTAATGAAGCGCATTTTAGTCACAGGAGGCGCCGGTTTTATTGGGTGCAATCTCATCAGACAACTCGTTCGCGCTGGTCATTGTGTACTGAATGTCGATAGCCTGACCTATGCGGGGAATCTGTCCTCTCTGAACGATGTAGCCAGCCAGCCCAATTATGCTTTCGCTCAAGTGAGCATCACGGATTTCGCCTCCGTCCACCGTGAGATTCAGGCGTTTCGTCCGCATACTGTCTTTCATTTAGCGGCCGAAAGTCACGTCGATCGGTCGATCGATGGTCCACGTCAGTTTGTTAGCACCAATATTGAAGGTACTTTCAATCTGCTTCAAGCATCACTTGAGTATTGGCGACTGTGTTCGCACAGCGACCAACAACAATTTCGCTTTGTGCATGTTTCTACCGATGAAGTGTACGGATCTTTGGGCTCAACTGGGAAATTCACGGAGACATCGCCCTACGATCCTCACTCGCCCTATTCGGCCAGCAAGGCAGCTGCGGATCATTTAGCCCTCGCCTGGCATAGCACCTATGGCTTGCCAGTTGTGGTCACGCACTGCTCAAACAATTACGGTCCCTATCAGTTCCCCGAAAAGCTAATCCCAGTTGTGATCTTGAAATGCTTGCGCAGTGAACCCATTCCTGTATACGGCAATGGTCAAAATGTTCGCGATTGGCTGTATGTTGCCGACCACTGCGAGGCTTTGGAAATTGTCGGCAATCTGGGACAACCTGGGCAAACCTACAACATCGGCGGCAACAATGAAATGGCCAACCTGGACTTGGTGCACTTGCTGTGCGACATCGTCGACCAACAACAGCCTCGAAACGATGGCCGCCCCAGTTCGGCGCTAATTACATTCGTTACCGACCGACCAGGACATGACCAGCGATATGCCATCGACGCCTCTAAAATCCACCGCGAGCTTGGCTGGTCTCCCAAACAGGATCGATCAACAGGCATGCGCGACACAGTTCGCTGGTATTTGCAAAACCAGTCATGGTGGCAAGACATTCTGACTGGCAAATACCGGCTCGGGCGACAGGGACTGGGAGCTTCGACTGGCTGAGGCTAATAGCTCAACAATTGGCTCCATATCCCTAAAATCCGTACAATCTGACCACGCACCCCAAACTACCTCGGAACCTCTTGGGACGGGTGAAGCTTTGGCGTTTGACGCTGACAAAACGCTATTGCGAAGTATCTTTAATGACATTCATTGTGGCTCATATCCCCTCTGGCGACCTATTGAGACACAAGTTAGTACATTCACATGCTGGCCAAAAAGGGATAGCTGTCCACCCACGGGAACGAAGTGCGCCCCATCCTCACCCCTCGCACAGGCGGTAAGAAGCCGCCACAGTAGTAGCCCGCCTGGCCAGTAGCAGAAACGAACTTTCGCTACTATCGGCACAGGCGCCGTCGCGCTGACGGTAGAGGCAAACCGACATTCCGCCCGCTGGCGCAATCAACCTGCGTGCCCGCTCTTGGTGGCGAAGCTTTCTTCGCGATTTGCACACCCTAAGCCTCGATATACTATGAAGATTCTGGTTACTGGTACAGCCGGGTTTATTGGCAATGCGCTTGCGCTGAGGCTCTTGGCACGTGGCGATCAGGTTGTTGGTATCGACAATCTCAATAGCTATTACGATCCTCGACTCAAGCAGGCCCGTCTAGCACGCATCGCTGACCACCCAGCATTCATATCGATCCAAGCTGATATTGCCGACCGTGAAGCTGTCCGCGAAGCCTTCACCAAGCATCGGCCACAACGCGTAGTCAATCTGGCAGCTCAGGCAGGTGTACGCTACTCAATCGAAAACCCTCACGCGTACATCGACAGCAATCTAATTGGCTTTACCAACATCCTGGAAGCCTGTCGACACAGTCAGATTGAGCACTTGGTGTACGCTTCAACCAGTTCGGTCTACGGAGCCAATACGCGGCAGCCGTTTTCGGTTCACGATAACGTCGATCATCCGATGAGCCTCTACGCGGCGACAAAAAAAGCCAATGAACTGATGGCACACACCTACAGTTCGCTGTATGGCCTGCCAACAACAGGCTTACGGTTTTTTACCGTCTATGGCCCGTGGGGGCGTCCCGACATGGCGCTTTTCAAATTCACTAAGTGCATGCTGGCCGACCAACCGATCGACGTTTTCAACTACGGAAACCATCGTCGAGATTTTACGTACGTGGACGACATCGTTGAAGGCATCATGCGGGTGACAGACCGCCCTGCAGCAGCCAACCCCAAGTGGTCAAGCGATGCTCCCGATTCAGCGACCAGCTATGCACCCTATCGCCTGTATAACATCGGCAATAGCCAGCCTGTCGAATTGATGCGTTGTATCGAAGTCTTGGAGGAATGTTTGGGCAAGAAAGCCGAGAAGAATTTTCTGCCGCTACAACTGGGCGATGTGCCCGCGACCTACGCCAACGTCGACGATCTGATCGCTGACGTGGGCTATCGTCCCGATACTCCCATTGAAGTTGGCATTCGCAATTTCGTTGATTGGTATCTGTCGTACTATTCAGTCGCGCGCTAATCCTTTAAGAATACGGGTCATTATGTCCAAAACTATCGCCGTTATTGGTCTGGGTTACGTTGGTCTACCGTTGGCAGTCGAGTTCGGCAAGCAGTATCGAACGATCGGCTTTGACATCAATCAGGCTCGCGTCGATGAATTGAAAAGCGGTCGCGACTCGACTCTGGAAGTTGATGCTCAGGAATTGGCCAGCGCCCAGCACCTCACCTTTTCAACCAATGTTGAGGAACTCCGAGCTGCCAACATCTATATCGTTACTGTGCCAACGCCCATCGATCGTCACAAACAGCCGGACCTGACTCCGCTGATTAAAGCCTCACAAATGTTGGGCAAGGTGGTCAAACAGGGCGACGTGGTTATCTATGAATCTACGGTCTACCCTGGCGCCACGGAAGAAGATTGTATCCCCTTGATCGAACAGGTATCGGGCCTCAAATACAACGTCGACTTTTTTGCCGGCTATAGCCCTGAGCGCATCAATCCAGGCGACAAGGAACATCGGCTGACAACGATTAAAAAGATCACCTCAGGCTCGACCCCTGAGATTGCCGAGGTGGTCGATAATCTGTACCGCTCGATCGTCACCGCCGGCACGCATCGCGCCCCCAGTATTCGCGTGGCTGAAGCCGCCAAAGTGATTGAGAATACGCAGCGTGACCTGAACATCGCGCTCATCAATGAACTGGCGTTAATCTTCAATCGGATGGGAATCGACACCCTGGATGTCCTGGAAGCCGCAGGCACCAAATGGAATTTTTTACCGTTTCGACCAGGCTTGGTGGGCGGCCACTGCATCGGTGTTGACCCCTATTATTTGACGCACAAAGCTCAAGAAGTCGGACACACTCCCGAAGTCATCCTGGCCGGTCGTCGCATCAACGATCATATGGGACAGTACGTTGTCTCCCAAGTTGTCAAACACATGCTGAAACGACGAATCCACATCGAAGATTCCAACGTCTTGATCTTGGGTTTGACCTTCAAGGAAAACTGCCCGGATATTCGCAACACGCGCGTGGTGGATATCGTCCATGAGTTCCGCGAGTATGGTGCCAATGTAGACGTCTATGATCCGTGGGCCAGTGCCCTGGAAGCGGAGCATGAATACGGCATCTCCCCTGTCGCCCAACCCGCTCCCGGCAAATATGACGCCATTGTTCTGGCCGTCGGTCACGATGAATTCAAGAAAATGGGCGCCGAGTCGATTCGCAAACTGGGCCGACGCGATTGCATCCTGTACGACATCAAGTCGGTATTGCCCAGAAGCCAAGTTGATGCCAGGCTCTAGCACCAATAATTCAGGTTGATAGCCTGTCCTACAAACTACAAAAAATGCCTCAGCAAACGCACTGAAGCAACTCTGCATAACGCAAAGTACTCCAGCATGACCCTACCCCCTGAAAAAATTTGGGCGATGCAGTGGAAAGCAGCCGCACCGGAATTAAAGCGAATTCGAGACCAGGAATTGAGAAACCTTGACTCGCACACCGGCTTCCCAGCCCAACAAAGTCCCTATGAAAACGGACTGGTAATTTGGCAGAGATGGATGATGCGGTTGGCGCTGCTAAATGCGTATACGAAAAGCCAGAATCGCGTCTGATGCTTGACTTGAGTCATCTGTACGCTGCAGCCGTCCGCTTGCAGAGACGTTATCAGTCAGAAGGTACGCAGTTTTGTTTCATCGGTGGGCTAGCGTTACAGAAATGGGGAGAGCCTCGATATACGCGTGACGTTGACTTGATGGTATTCTCAGGTTTTGGGGGCGAACGAGCAATCATCGAAAGGGAACTGAGAGCCCTCGAACCACGCATCGATGACGCTGTAGAATTTGCTATGCTGAATCGGGTTCTATTGGTTCAGGATAAATCCCAATGCCCCATCGACATTTCGCTGGCGGCCATGCCCTACGAATCGGATGTAATCGCTAGATCACAACTGCAGTCGCTAAATTTGGAATTCGAGCCTCTTGGACTATGCTCGGCCACAGACTTAATCATTCTGAAGGCGTTTGCCGGTCGGCCACAGGATTGGCAGGATATTCGAGGCACCGTGGTTCGCAGCCAGCACTTGATAGATTGGAAACTGATAGACAAAGAGCTGAGCGTGCTGCTTGAACTCAAAGAAGAGCCGGAATCACTCGACAAATTGTATCAGCTTAAAATGGAACTGAATGCCTAACACCCACTGCACCATTCATCATGCAATTCATTGACCTTCAAACACAGTACCAACGCTACCAGACAGAAATTGACGCCCGTATGAAGGCTGTGCTCGAGCACGGCAAGTTTATCATGGGGCCGGAAATCGCTGACATGGAACAATCGCTGGCTAAGTACGTTGGTGTCCCTCATTGCATTTCGGTTTCCAGCGGAACTCACAGCCTGGAGATCGCACTACGTGCACTAGACATTGGGCCTGGCGATGAGGTGATTACGGTCCCTTTTACCTGGATCAGCTCGGCGGAAGTCATCATGCTGGTCGGGGCCAAGCCGGTATTCGTGGATATTGAACCCAACTATTTCAATATCGATGTGGCCCGGTTGGAGCAGGCCATTACGGCGCGAACCAAAGCCATCATCCCGGTAAGCCTGTTCGGGCAGATGCCGGATTATCAAGCGATCAATGCCATCGCCCAGCGACATGGCATAGTCGTCATTGAAGACGGTGCGCAGAGTTTCGGAGCCTCGCAACACGGTCGCAAGAGTTGCGGGGTCACCAAGATTAGCAGTACCAGCTTCTTCCCCGCCAAGCCGTTAGGTTGCTTTGGAGACGGCGGTGCACTGTTCACCGACGACGCTGCTCTGGCCGACAAGATGCGTGCCATTCGGACTCACGGTGGCCTGCAGCGGCACAATCACCCCTATGTTGGCACCAACGGACGGATGGATACGTTACAGGCCGCAGTGATCCTCGCCAAATTGCCACACTTTGACTGGGAGGTTGCCCAGCGCGAACAGATAGGCGCGCGCTACACCCAGTTGTTGCGCAACGCCTGCGGTGTACCCGAAGTGATGCCCGGCAACACGCATGTCTATGCCCAATACACCATTCGGACCTCCAATCGAGATGCCGTGGGAAACCAGCTCAAAGAGGCTGGAATTCCAACCGCTGTGTACTATCCGAAATGCATGCACGAGCAACCCGTGTTCGCTCCCTTAGGTTACAAGCTAGGAGATTTTCCCGTCTCTGAGAAAGCCTCCCGCGAAGTCATCAGCCTGCCAATGCATCCGTTCTTAACCGCCGAACAACAAGACCGTATTGTCGCTGAAGTAACCCAAGCGGTCAGCAAGTAACCTACAGGTTTTTGACCTCAACTCGAGGCTTGAGATCGTGACCAACAATCGTCGCAACAAGCTCAAATAGAAAAACACCGTCGCATATTTGACAACCTCCATCAAGCTGACTTGCCTGAGAACAACGATCTTCGGAGATTGTCTTTAGAACTGCGTTGGCAATCTTTCATGCAGTTGATGGAGCCCTACTATGCTGCTGCCGGAGGATTTCAGCGAGTTGATCGAGTTGATGAATTGCACCGGAATTCGATAGGTGATGATTGGAGGATTTGCATACGACCTCTATCGCAACCCACGAGCGCGGGGGCATTTCTGTGGAAACGTTAAAAGCCAACAATGTCACAAGCGGCAGGGCGAAGGATTTGGCTGATGTTCACGAGCTTCGTCAAATAACTCCCGAGGATTTCCAATAGTCACGCGCTTACTCGAACCTCACACTTGCGCAGGGTGCTTACGCAGCTGCCTAGCAGCACATTGCAGTTGACTAAACTGCGGCGATGTCTCGTCAGTAAAGTCCCATCCTACACTATACCTATCATTATGAAGAATCTCGCACTCATTGGTGCTGGCTATTGGGGTAAAAACCTGGCCCGTAACTTCAACGCTCTCGGAGCACTGCATACTTTATGCGATGCAAGCGACGAAGTGCTGGCCAGCTACGGTCCGGATTACGCTGGCGTTAAGCATTGCAAGACCATCGAACAAGCATTGGCAGATGCTGCTGTCACGAGGGTCGCCATTGCCGCTCCGGCTCACCTGCATTTCCAGATCGCGAAGGCTGCGCTGCTGGCCGATAAAGATGTCTATGTAGAAAAGCCATTGTGCTTGGAACTGGCCGATGCGGCCCAATTGGTGGAACTGGCCAAACAGCGCGGTCGTATCTTGATGGTCGGACATCTGCTGCAATATCATCCCTGTGTCGCCGAGCTGCAGCGTCTAGTAGGCACGGGCGAACTCGGTAAGCTGCAGTACATCACTTCGAACCGCCTGAACCTCGGCAAGATACGCCAAGAGGAAAATGCGCTGTGGAGTTTCGCACCTCACGACATCTCTGTCATCCTGTCATTGGTCGGCCATCAACTGCCGCAAGAAGTGCGCTGTATGGGCGAAGCCTATCTCACCAACGGCGTGGCCGACACCACGCTCAGCACGCTCAAGTTCCCCGGCGGTGTGCGTGCCCATATCTACGTGACATGGCTCAATCCCTTCAAAGAACAAAAGCTGACCGTCGTCGGTTCGCAAGGAATGGTCGTGTTTGACGATACGCGACCATGGCATGAAAAACTGATAATCCACCGCAATTACTTGACCTGGACCGACGGCCGCAATCCGACTCCCAACAAATCGGCAGGTGAATTTCTGGTCGCTGCCGAACTCGAGCCGCTGCGCCAAGAATGTGCGCACTTCATCGACTGCTGCAATAATCGCACCCAACCGCGCACCGACGGTGCCGAGGGGTTACGCGTCTTGCAGGTACTCAAAGCGGCTCAAGAAAGCTTGCTGAGCGATGGCGATGCTTTTCAACCCGCCCAGCTCCTGCAAGCCAACACACTGGATTATTTTTCGCACCCGACCGCACTGGTCGATCCTCAAGCTCGCGTAGGACGAGGTTGTAAGATCTGGCACTTCAGCCACGTCATGGCCAATGCTCAACTTGGCGAGAACTGTAATCTTGGCCAAAACGTGGTCGTTAGCCCCGGCGTTCGATTGGGTAACAACGTTAAGATTCAGAACAATGTTTCAATCTACACCGGTACGACCATCGAGGACGACGTGTTCCTGGGTCCATCCTGTGTACTTACCAATGTGTCTAACCCGAGGTCGCAGGTCAATCGCCGCAATCTCTACGAGCAAACCACAATACGTCGCGGAGCATCGATCGGCGCCAACGCCACCATTGTTTGCGGAACCACCCTGGGCCGCTACTGCTTCGTTGCCGCCGGTGCCGTCGTGACCAAGGATGTGCCGGACTATGCTCTGGTACGGGGCAATCCTGCGCGGCAAGTTGGTTGGATGAGCCGTCACGGTCATCGCCTAAACTTCGACCAAAGTGGATTAGCCATTTGTCCCGAATCCAAGCTGCGGTATCAGTTGAAGTCGTTAGCCGACGGCCAGCAACAGGTCCAGTGTTTGGATTTAGACGAAGAGCAATCGCTATCTGTCGAATTGTCGGTAGGCAGCGTCGACTATCGTTCGTTTAAAGATGGCAATTAACTTCTCAAAGTCGTCTCCGTCGCGTGAGTTTATTCCACTGGCTAGTCCCGATATCCGCACCGAGGATATCGACAGTGCGGTACGCGTTCTGCGTAGCGGGATGCTGGTGCAAGGTTCAGAAGTCGCGCGGCTGGAAGCTGCCATTGCGCAGTTCGTGGGCGTGCAGCAAGCTGTGTGTGTGGCCAATGGGACCGCATCATTGCATTTGTCGTTGTTATCGCTGGGAATCGGAGCGGGCGACGAGGTAATCGTGCCCGCCTTTTCGTTCATGGCCACCGCAAACGTGGTTGAACTGGTTGGCGCGAAACCCGTTTTTGTGGATGTTCGTGCAGACACTTTTAATATTGACGTCACTCAAATCGAACCGGCCATGACACCAGCCTGCAAGGCGATCATGCCGGTACATGAATTCGGTTTGTGCTGCGATTTGCCTGCCATCCACAGACTCGCCCAGCTACATGATCTAGCGATTATCGAAGACGCCGCCTGTGCCTTAGGTGCCAAAGACGGTACCATGTTGGCAGGCAGCCTAGGCACCTTGGGTTCGTTTTCACTGCATCCGCGCAAGGCAATCACGTGTGGCGAAGGTGGCCTTGTGACCACGAACAACTCTGAACTTGCCCAACGTATTCGCGTGCTCAGAAATCATGGCATCGACTCGACGCAACCTGGATTGAACTTCATAGCCCCCGGCTTCAATTACCGAATGACTGATTTTCAAGCTGCGCTGGCGCTTTCTCAGTTCCAACGATTGCCGCAGACATTGGATTACCGACTGCGACTCGCCTCAATCTACTTGTCTGAAATTCACAATCCATTGGTCACGCTGCCCACTTGCGATGACCATAAACTACATACGTGGCAATCTTTCCATGTGATGTTGGACGAATCACTGGACCGGGACGCCGTGATTCAGTTCATGCGCCAGCGCGGCATTGGTTGCAATCTAGGCGCTCAATGCATGCCGGCCCAACCCTGGTTTCAACAACGCTATCAGCACGACTGTCCGCGACAGTTCCCTAACGCCTGGCGAGCCTTCACGCACGGACTTGTTTTGCCTTTATACGAAAAAATGACCGAACAAGATGTACGCTACGTTTGTGATGTCGTCAATCAGATAGCTGCCTAGGCATGAAGACCTATTTTATCACCGGTGGAGCAGGGTTTATCGCCAACACGATTATTCGTCGATTGGTGGATCAACATCGGATCGTCGTCTATGACAATTTCCATCGCGACACGTTGTCCACCAGCGATTTGAACGGGCATCCGCACATCCGCGTCGTCAAAGGTGATGTGCTGGATTTACCGGCGCTGACGCTGGCCATGCGTGGCGCCGATGCGGTTGTTCACGCGGCGGGAATTGCGGGCATCGACACGGTGATCAAGAATCCGGTGCACACCATGCGCGTCAACATGCTGGGTACCGCCAACATGTTGGAAGCCGCTTGGCAAAACAGAATCTCCGATCGCATCATCGACTTTTCGACCTCAGAAGTTTTTGGTTCAATGGCTTTTCGATCCTCCGAAGAGGATGCGACTGTAGCTGGCTCGGCTGGTGAGGCCCGCTGGACGTATGCGGTCTCCAAACTGGCCGGTGAGCATCTGGCGCACGCCTACTATCGCCAATATCAACTGCCCGTCGTCACCGTTCGACCATTTAATGTGTACGGTCCAGGACAAACCGGCGAAGGAGCCATGCAGATTTTTATCAAGCGTGCTTTGAAGAACGAAACCATTCGCATGAACGGCGACGGCAATCAAATCCGCGCCTGGTGCTACGTGGATGATTTTGTCGAGTGCATCATGCGCTGCTTGACCAGCCCACAGGCCATCGGTGAAAGTTTCAACATCGGCAACGCCCGAGCGGTGATTACGATCTTGGGCCTGGCCAATACGGTGTGCCGTGTGCTTGGTTCGTCCTCCAAGATCGTGCATGATCCGCCACTGTCTGCCGATATCGCGATCCGAATTCCTAGCGTCGACAAAGCCGAGAAAATTTTGGGCTTTAAGGCCAAGGTGGATTTGGAGCAAGGGATTTTGCAAACCGCCCAGTGGATGAGCAAGGCAAGTTAAATGGGGTCCTGTCGCAATGGCTCGTAGCAATTAATTGCACCAATCGACGGATCGTGCACACAGAATACCGAGTGTTCATAGGCCCTGTGGAGGTGGCAGGGTATTACCACCATTTGTACGCCGGGCTGCAATCATTGGGCGTTAATTGTGATTTGGTTGAGTATCGACCGCACCGATTTCGATACGGCACTAAGATCAAGACCCCCATGTTTGTCCGTTGGTCACAGCAGTTGGCAGCGCTCACCAGCGGTAAGAAAACTTGGCGCACGCTAGCTCAGCCAGTCGAAAAGCTATGTCTGGTGTTGTTTGCGGCGCAAGCCATATTTCGCTACAACGTTTTTGTATTTGGATTTGGTAAGTCACTGTTGCCGGCGAATTTGGATCTACCCATTTTGAAGCTGCTTGGCAAGCGCGTGATTATGAACCTGGGTCACGGTTCAGAAGCTCGACCGACCTACTTCAACGGCGCTGAACCCGAAGTAGATGGACGGCGACGCATGTCAGTGGTACAGCTTAAACGCAAAGTCAAACGACGCAGGCGGCTGGTGCAGCGGCTTGAGCGACTGGTCGACTACTGCGTGGGCGCCCCTTACACCAGCCAGTTCGCTCACCGACCGATGATCAATTGGTTTGCCCTGGGGGTTCCGTTTCAGCTACCGCCGTTGGCTGGTATTTCAAACTCAAACGATGTACAACTTGACAGCCACCAACGTCCAGTGCTCATTCTACACAGTCCCTCCCATCAAGCCGCTAAAGGCACCGCCTTGATTCGTGCAGCAATCGAGCGGCTGCGTGCCAAAGGATACGACATCGACTACCGCGAGATTGTTGGCCGTCCTAATTCGGAAGTGCTGCATGAAATTGCCAATTGTGACTTGGTAGTCGATCAACTATACTCCGACACCCCGCTGGCCGGATTCGCCACCGAAGCCGCCAGCTTCGGCAAGCCCGTAGTCGTGGGTGGTTATGCTCTCGGCGAGCTGCAACAATTTGTACCTGAAGGCATGTGGCCTCCCTCGCTGGTCTGTCATCCTAACCAGCTGGACGACGCCATTGAACAGTTGCTGGTCGACAGCCAATTGCGAGTAGCCCTGGGGCACCGCCTGCGCCAGTTCATGGCAAGCAAATGGACTGCCGAGCAAGTCGCTGAGCGTTATCTACAGTTGTTCGCCGGCAACGTGAATAAGGATTGGTGGCTACAACCGAGCCAGATTCATTATGTCCAAGGATATGGACAAGACGAGTCGGTCACCCAAGACCGAATTGCGAGACTTGTGAAGACGCATGGCGCCTGTTCGCTACAGTTGGCTCATCACCCTGCGTTACAGAGTGCGTGCCTGAAGTTTGCCGGAGTGGCACCGTCGACAAACACGCCCTGAAGGCGATGAATGATTGCCCACTGGCTGATCCTAAATGCAGTCAAGCAGTTCCAACTCGAACTGACCGGCAGAACCGTCTTGACGGAAGCGGCTTCTGGCAATTACTGCTGCACACCGCTGATCGCCGCAGCAGCCGGTGCTCGCGTGTTCGCATTTGGCAAAGACAGTAAGTATGGGCGTTATACAGACGTGCGCGACAGCCTACTGACGATGTCGCAGCAACTGGGATTGGCCGACAGGCTGACCGTTGTCGACCATATTCCAGACGTTCCATTGGCCAAGGTAGACATCCTGACGAACACTGGATTCTTGCGGCCAATTAACAAGCCATTGCTGGATCAGCTGTCCCGCAACTGCATCATTCCACTGATGTATGAACCTTGGGAATTCAGGCCAGCCGACATAGACCTGGACTATTGCAGGCAACGTGGCATTAAGGTAATTGGCACAAACGAGTCCGACCAGCGCCTGAAGACGATGTCGTACATTGGCCTGACCGTCCTCTACTTTTTGCTGCACGAAAAACTGACCCCGCCAAACGCACGAGTGCTGCTGGTCGGTTCAGCAAAGTTTAATGATGCCATACTTGAAACCCTGTCGAGCTTGCATTTTGATACGACTGCATACACCACCGACCAGTTTCCTACGGAGATCGATATCGCCAGCTTCAACGCCATCGTGCTGACCGAGTTTGTAGACCGACGCCTGTTGCTAGGACCGTCCAGCGCACTCATTCCACTCGACAAACTTGCGCAACACCAGGTGGTAATTCACATAGCGGGAAATACGAACACCCAAGGCATAAAATCAAAGTTATATCCCAGCTGCCCGGCTCCTGCCCAAACGATGAGCTACACAACGGATTTCATCAACCCCAGGGCCGTAGTGGATCTACACGCTGCGGGACTGGCAGTGGCCGATGGTGCCATTCGCGCTAGAGAAGCCGGAATTGCTGACGACCAGTTCGCCAATTACCTGCAGTCCCACTACCCGGCACTCCTGTTCCCAGAAGATCTGCCAAGCCAATGAAAATCGCGATCATTGGCCGGTCGGAGTACATGTATGAAACCATGGTGCTGTTACATGAGTCGAACTACGATATCCGCCTCATCGTTACCGCCAAAGGTGCCCCAGAATACATCTACCAGTCATCGGACTTTAAGCGCTTTGCCGAGGCAACGCAGACGCCCTTTTTGCACCAGCCCCAGCTGACTGCTCAACAGTTACAAGAGCTAGCTAGCGTTCACCAGGGACTGGATGCCGCCGTGAGCATCAACTATTCTGGCGTTATTTCAGCAGACATCGTCAACATGTTCCCGCTTGGGATTCTGAACCTACACGCTGGAGACCTACCCAAATATCGGGGCAATGCGCCGGTCGCTTGGGCAATGCTGAGGAACGAGTCACGCATCGGCCTGTGCGTGCACAAGATGATTGGTGGCCAACTAGATTCTGGCGACATCATTGTCCGTGACTATTTTCCGATTGGAATCAATACGCGCATTGCCGAGGTATTCCAGTGGATTCGTGTTCGCGCTCCTGGCATGATGCGCGACGCCCTGAGGCTCTTGCAAGCAGATCCGAGTTATGTGCTGGAGCGCCAGAGCCCAGATCCCCATGATGCGCTGCGTGGCTACCCGCGATTACCGATCGACGCCCGCATTGACTGGAACCGCTCAAACGAGGATGTGCTTCGCCTCATCAATGTCTCCTCTGAGCCGTTTTCGGGAGCATACTGCGATTTCAATGGCCAGCAGATGAACCTGTGGCGGGCTGAAATCCTGGAAGATGGCGAGCAGTATTGCGCTGCGGCGGGACAAATAACCGAGATCCGTGGCGACGGCTGTGTTGTTGTCACAACCGGAGCAGGAAAATTGGTCCTGAGCGAAGTTTCCGTGGACGGTAACCGCGCTCGACCAGCTAGTTTTATCAAGAGTATCCGCACGCGGCTCCTGTGAATAGCAGCAACTATCCTGAAGACTTACCCTGCGCAGCCGATTGGGCCGCTTGACAATGCAGGTAAAGCACAGGCACTCTGCAATTTTATCATCATCTGGCATCGTACAGCACGCGCTTGAATTTTGCGGGCGCTGCCGAATTTAGCACTTAAAGCCATGCTCTCTCCAGAGACACTTTAATACTATCGAGAAATGACGCCTGGCCAGCGGCTTAAATTGACGCTGGAGATGAGCCGGGCTGCCTGGAAGGCGCTGTGCGAGGGGGACGAAGAAATCATCCGCCGTCGGATACTACGGCGACAGCAAGAAAACGACTTGCGGAATCAGAGGATAACTGAAGGGCTGCTGTTGGCTGAGCAGCGAATGGAACAGTCGCCGGGAAAGGACCAAGTCGATTGCTGCTGGTCTGTGGGATAGGGGCGACCTGTTTGTCAATGAAGCACACTTCCAAGCATCCGTCA
Organism: Pirellulaceae bacterium; assembly: GCA_019636385.1. Classification (NCBI taxonomy): domain Bacteria; kingdom Pseudomonadati; phylum Planctomycetota; class Planctomycetia; order Pirellulales; family Pirellulaceae; species Pirellulaceae bacterium. The sequence goes on from JAHBXT010000007.1 coordinate 61,842, forward strand.
TCGCTCGACGCCAGCAGTTTGACTTTGATGGTCGTCCAGCTTGGTGCGTGACCTGCGAAGACTTAATTTTGCTCAAGCTGCTCCCAATTGCCCTCGTGATCTGGGCGGTGTGACCGACATGCTGTTCGTGCCAGGTCAGTTGGACACCACCTACCGACGCCGCTGGGCGGAGCGGTTAGGAATAACCCAAAGACTGGCTCAAGCTCCGGCCGTTTGAGCCGTATTGAACTAACGTAACTAAGTGCGCAAAAAAACCAACACATCGTTTCGAGGAGATGTCCTACGTTTGGCTTCAGGCACCGGAGTGGCTCAAGCAGTTGGATTGGCTGCTGCGCCAATTCTTACGCGACTGTTCGCACCTGACGCCTTTGGCCAGTCCGCCATGTTTGCGACCATTGTCAGCGTGTTATGTATTGTTGCTTCATTGGGTTACGAGTATGCGATTGTGTCGCCAAAGTCGGATAGGCTGGCCGCCAATCTTCTGGTTGCGGTCATGCTGGTTTGCACCGCTGTCGTCGTCCTGATTCTTGCACCTCTAACGATCTTCTTAGGCACACCAATTCTTTCCGGCCTGCGGATGACAGAGCTAGCTGGGGTTATATGGCTGATGCCGATTGCCGTTTGGCTTCATGGAACCTATCAAGCGTTGAACTATTGGAATGTTCGTTCAAAGTATTTTACGCGACTATCTATCTCTCAGGTCACTGCCACTGCAACTTCTAACGGAACGAACTTAGGATTCGGATTCGCGGGGTACGCAACCGGCGCGTACATGATCAGCGCGCAGATCACTGGGCAAGCCATTGCGACCATCGTCTTAGGTGCCCAGATCTTGCGGGATGATGGAAGATTCATTGCATCGTGCTTGTCCGGCCGAGCAATGAAGCATCTCCTGGGCAAATACAAAAACTTTCCGCTGTATTACACCGGTGCAAACTTGGTCCGGACGGTCTCTTCCTCTCTTGTAATCTTTTTGCTAGCAGCTTCATTTTCCCCCGCGATCCTAGGCTTTTACTCCCTTGCTTTGCGATTATTGCTCGCTCCTGTAGGCCTGCTTGGGGGAGCAATTTCCCGAGTGTTTCATGAGAAGGCGGCGGTGGCAAGCCTGGATGGCACGCTGCCGGTCCTGGTAACAAGCACCTTTGGGCAGCTCGCCAATCTTGGCGTTTATCCCATCATGCTTACCGGCATTTTTGCCGAGGAATTGTTCAGCTTTGTTTTCGGTGACAGGTGGATCGAAGCAGGATTGTACGCAGCCATTCTCAGCCCCTATGTAGCCCTGCAGTTCATTACTGCACCCATCGGCATTCTCACTGCCGTCTTGCAACTTCAGCGATTCTCTCTAATTTTTAATTCACTCGTGTTAGTCTCTACGGCGTCAGGACTGGTCATCGCTGGCTACGTCGGAAACGCAGTACTAGCCGTCGCGCTTGTGTCCATAATTGGCAGTGCCACTTATATTATCAAGTCAGTACTGATCAATCGCTATGCGGGCGTACCGGCTAGGCAGACACTGTCGATCGCTCTCAAACCCTTTCTGCCTGTTTGTTTTATCCTGTTTCTCTATACCATCTCCAAACAGGCTGATTTTAACAGGCTAGCGTACATCGCCATCTATGCCGTTCTAATGGCTGGAAGCTTCCTCTATTTCTATCGCCATTCCCGGCGGCGTATGAGCACTAGCAAATGACCATTCAAGTGAGAGAACTGGCAAGGACTGACTGGAAACGCTTCTTTTCATTGAACGAAACCAGCCCTCAGGGTTCAGTCTTCTGCACTGAATCTTGGGTGGACACCGTGTCCGGTGTTTTACATAGGAAGCAAGAACCTAAGATTTACATCGCTGAAAAAAATGGCGAGATTCTGGCTGGCTGTCTGGTCATGGCCAACTTGGAACGGCGAACAAGTTTTCGCGATTTGCCTTTCACTCCGTACACGGGAGTGATCATGGACCACGCTGTCAGCGACCTCAATCTAATTCGAGCGATTGAAAATGCGTTTATTGACACATTGATCAAACCTCATTCCTTTCAGCTTAAGCTCAGTCCAGACTACTTGGATCCAAGACAATTCCTGTGGAAGCGAGTGAACCTCAACCCCCTTTGGACCTTTAGAATCACCAAAGATCATTGGCAACGGCATAGAGAAAAAATAAAAACTGAAAAGTGCATTGACCAGGTGGAACCCCAGACTGTCTGCCAATCGAACGATGCTGCACTTTTACAATCGCTATGGAGAATGACGTATACTCCTAGAGACAGTACGCTGTCTGATAGGTTTCTGGCACACGCCATCAAATGTCAGTGGGCCAGATTCTACATATGTCGCGATGTCAGTGGAGAACCGTGTTGTGGAATGCTATATCTGCGGTATCGCAATATTGGATATGGCTGTGCAACCTTTCACAATGGCAAGATTGGTAGGGAATATGATCGCCTGCGCTTTCACGTCCTCGACACAGAATTGAATGGGCAGATTGACGTATTCGATTGGTGCGGGGCAAACGTCCCCTCGCGGAATACTTATAAGGCAGACTTCATGCCCCTCCTGACTCCGTACTATCAATTGGTGCATGGCACAGGTTCGCCAGACCTAGGATGGCTCGTCAGTCAAAGGGCAAAACTTGGTGTACTCTTGAAGAAGGTGGGGCTTAGGAAATAGTTTATGACCAAAATCTTAGTAACAGGCCTATGCCTCAGTCGAAATCTGGGCGGCCCAGCCATGGGCCTCACCTTGGTGGATCAGCTTCGAAAGCACTTCGGTGATGCACTTGAATTCAAATTTGCAGTGTCTGCTGAAGCCTTCGAAGAAGAGTCACGCTGGGCGGAGCATTATGGATTGAAAGCCGTTCGGCGCGATTCGATGTTTTTTTACTGGCTTCAGACCAGCAAAATCGTGCGGTGCATACGCGGGGTGAAGAGAATCGTTCGGGCACTCCGACAGCGCAAGAGCGTGATTGCTGAACTGCGCATGGCGGCCCCTTGGGATATTCACCAAGTCCATAAAGAATACCTGGCTGCCTTCCAATGGGCAGACTTGGTTATCGACATGTCAGGCATTAGCTATGTTGGCGATGGAGTGGCTAGTCCGCTGGCGGCAATTCATAGCTACAGCAGCCTGTACTATTCACAACGAGCCGGCAAACCCTTCGCTCGGTTCATTCAATCGTTTGGCCCATTCGACAACTGGTTGGTCAGATATGTAGCTAAAAAAGAGTTTGCAAAGCTGCCCTTTATTCCTGCGCGGGGCAATCATAGTGCAGAATTCTGCCGACGCATTGTGGCGGATACCTCGAAAGTCCACGCGTTTCCTGATTCTGCTATTCTCCTTCCTGCAAACTTCACTTGGGCTACAGATTTTCTTAAGAAAAACAATCTCTCGCAGAAAGAATATGTGATCGTTTCTCCAAGTGCTGTGATTCACGCCAGCATTCGTGGAGCAGTCGGCGGAAGCGTCGGCAGTAAACACGTCGAAGCTATGGCCAAAATTTGCATGGGATTGATTGAGCGGGGTGAACAGATTGTCTTTCTCCCCCATATGTATTCACAGAATTTGCGCGAATGCGATCGACAGGTTGCTCGGTTGGTAGCTGCCCGTATCCCCAAAGGCAAGTGGTTGATTGTCGAGGAAGATATCGATCCCATGATGGCCAAAGGCCTAATTGCAACTTCAAAGTATGCGATCGTATCGAGGTATCATGCGCTGGTGGCCGCACTGTCAACAGGAGTTGATGTCATCACGGTAGGATGGAATATTAAGTACCAAGACATGATGGAGTATTATGGCAAGGAGCGATACGCCGTAGACATGCGGCAGCATGAACCTCAGGAACTCGCAGACCGAGTTCGTGCTCTCGCGGATGACTTTGGCAAGCCGCTATCTAAGACAGAAGACGAAAAATTCAGGCACATGCAGAAAGACGCCGAGCAACGGGTTCATGATGCTTTCAAACTGTTGTTTGACTGGATGGAAAATGTACGACCACACAGTCAGGCAGGAGTGAGACTCAATGGTTGATGAGTCAATCGACCGAGAACAGATTAAATCGATCTATCAAGAGTGGTTTCGTCAACCAACGTTACTTTCTGCCCACGACGCGCAACTCCAGTATTTACTGGCAATCCTACCTGAAGATCAAAGCGTTGCGATCCTGGACGCAGGTTGTGGCGATGGTCGGTACAGTCAGTACCTGCGTTCGCGGGGTTATGCCAACATTATGGCGGTAGATTTGTTTGCCAAGTCACCGGTGGATGATCTACCATATCGCTCCGCAAGTATCGACGCACTGCCCTTTGAGAATGAGTCGTTTGATGTCGTGTTTTCAAATTCTGTCGTATATTATGCCGATCCGCCGGGGAGAGCATTAGCCGAATTCGCGCGTGTTTTGAAGCCGGGAGGGACGCTCATGTTCACGGCGCATACGAAGTGGTCCTTATTCACTCTGCAAAGGGTGATCAAGCGAGACGTTCTAAAAAGTAAAGCGGTGTCGCATTTGACCGGTGTCAAATTTTATTCTGCCGAGTATTATAATAGAGCTTTGCGAGCACAGGGGTTTGAGGTGTGCTTGAGAGATGGATGGCGATGTTCATTCCTAGCATATCCGACTTATCTATATGCATCGGCTATTCTGAATAAAGTTGCGGGCTTTCGACTGCCTGAGATTCGGCCATTTATGAGCAGAGCAAGGTGGATCGGTAAGTTGAAGAGTGAATTCGCCTACCATTCGGTATTTATCGCCAAGAAGCCTTAGCTAAGTGAGGAATGCCACCACTTTTCTTGTCATGGATGTTACCTGCTGTCGCAACGATATGCTTGAGACTAACGTTGATACTAAGTTTGACCGAAGCGACGCGTTCGGCAGCAATGCGCTACTTCAATCTTCCACGTTTCGCCTGCAAGTTATTGAAGACAACGCCGAAGTTCATAGAAATATGCACATGTTCATGAAGTGGTGCATTGCGGAGGCGGAGGCGGGCAAGAAGTTAGTTGACGACGCAAGCCACAATCTGGGGAGCGTTCGTTAGTGCTCGTAATCGCGTCATCAAACGCTGGGTCGCCCAATGTTTTGTACGCTGCCAGCCGAGTTTTCGACGAGGCTTTAGGTCTACCGTGGAGAGCGGAAGCAGCAGAGATACCAGACTTTCGAATCAGGCTTGAGGGTGCAACTGGTGAAGTCCGTCTACCGGATGTTTTCTTTCGACGAGCCGAAGCCGATTGGCTGAGCCCTGATAGTCTTCCCGTGGAGCCGCTTCAGAAGTGGGACAGTCGTGAAATCACGTCCGAGATTTCGCTAGTGCACCCCGTCGTTCCGGTGATATTCGGTGCACCACATCCTCAGACGCAGGTAAATTCAGAATGCATCACGCTGCCAATTGATATCCTTGGCTCAACTTTCTTCATGTTATCCCGTTACGAGGAGGCGGTCCTCGCGGATCGTGATGAACACGATCGGTTTCCGGCAACGGCATCGTTGGCCTACCAGGCTGGTTTTTTAGATCGCCCAATCATCGACGAATACATCGAAATCCTCTGGGAGGCAATGAAGCGGCTGTGGCCGGGGCTTAAGCGGAAGCCCAGAAGTCGCACAATCCGGGTAACTTGTGATGTTGATAGTCCATACGCTGTGGATTATTCCGGACGCTCCATGGTGCGTGGGCTGGTCAATGATTTGGTTAAGCAAAAAACTCCTGGCCTGGCACTTCAAAACCTATACACACGCTTAAGAGCGCTGTGCGGCAATTTTTCGGGCGATCCCCATTTGGAGAAGATCCAGTGGATGATGGATGAAAACGAGCGGGCGGGCAACCGTGTAGCATTCTACTTTCTGACCGACTGCAAGTATCCGGGACTGGACGGACGATATCGCATCGGCCAGCCAGTGATCCGCAAGCTCTTACGGCAGATATATGATCGAGGTCATGAAATCGGTCTGCATCCCAGTTACGCCACCTATCTGAATTCCCAACAGACCACACACGAAGCAGAATTATTGCGCCGTACACTTGAGGAGGAGGGAATTCCATCAGCAGGACTTGGAGGACGCCAACATTACCTGCGTTGGCGCACTCCGACCACCGCCCGCAACTGGGAAATGGCTGACATGGCCTATGATTCGACGTTATCGTATGCCGACCGAGCCGGGTTCCGCTGTGGCACCAGTCGCGAGTTTACAATGTACGATGTCGAGCAACGTCGGCCAATGAAGCTCAAGCAGCGCCCGCTGATACTTATGGAATGCTCGGTGATCGCGGAGCGGTACATGGCGCTGGGCTATACCGATGAAGCCTTAGCATACATGCGGTCATTGAAGGAGCGAGCCCTGTCGATCGGTGGCGAATTCACTTTGCTGTGGCACAATTCGTTTTTCTTGAATCCGGCAGCAGATTGCTTTTACCAGGATATGATTCAGTGATTACCGGAATGACATGTTAGTTGCCACGATCATCGGCGCGCGCCCTCAGTTCATTAAAGCGGCTGTAGTGTCGCGCGCCATTGCTGTGTACTCAGGCCAACATCCAAGTGCCTTGCGTGAGGTTATCATCCACACTGGGCAGCACTTTGACGCCAATATGTCGGATGTGTTTTTCGACGAACTGGATATTCCTCGCCCAGACCATCACTTGGGTATCGGTGGTGGAAGTCACGGTCAAAATACCGGTCGTATGATCGAAGCCCTCGAGGCGATTCTAATCCAGCAGCGCCCCAACTGGGTATTGATCTACGGCGATACCGACTCGACGTTGGCTGGGGCCTTGGCTGCGGTCAAGTTACACATACCGGTGGCGCATGTGGAAGCCGGCCTACGCAGCTTCAATCGACGTATGCCGGAAGAGATCAATCGCGTCCTGGCAGACCATGCCTCCGACTTGCTGCTCACTCCCACAGACACCGCTACACGGAATTTGGTTGGTGAAGGTCTCAGCGGAGACAAGGTGCTGCAAGTTGGCGATGTGATGTATGACGCGGCACTCTACTATGGTCAAAGGGCACAGAAGACGAGCCGCATCATAGGACAACTTGAACTACAAGAACACCGATTCATCCTGGCCACAATCCATCGCGCTGAAAATACGGACGACCGCAATCATCTAGGCGAGATTTTATCCGGGCTGAGTACGAGTACGCTGCCTGTTGTACTACCCATTCATCCGCGCACTCGCAAGCGGCTGACCGATTTTGGAATAGCCCTGCCAGAAAACATTAAATTGATCGATCCTGTCGGCTACCTAGACATGGTGCGACTGGAGTGCTCGGCTGCACTGATCGTTACCGACAGCGGCGGAGTCCAAAAAGAGGCCTTCTTCCATCGCGTGCCCTGCGTGACGGTCCGCAATGAAACCGAGTGGGTGGAGACTGTCGCGTCAGGCTGGAATCGACTGACCGGTGCTAACGGCCAGAGAATTGCCAAGGCACTAGTAGATTTTGCGGCACCGACGGAAGTGTCTCACAACTTTTATGGCCATGGGGATGCAGGCGGTAGTATTGTTCGCTGCTTGATTGAACGTAACCGTGCGGGCCAGTCAGCGTCCTAATGCAAACCAGCCCTGCAGAACAGCCCCAGACACTGCGTCTGCTGCTGGTGGCCTATCCGTTTCCGCCTTCACCGGCTATCGGGGCGGTGCGTGCCTGGGCAATGGCTAAGTACTTGTCGCGACTTGGTTGGCAAGTCACCGTACTGACACCGCGTCCAGCAGACTCCATGGGAGCAGACGCCATACAGGCGGCAGACGAGCAATGTCAGCGCGAGAATATTCATCGACTATTTGCCGGTCACCAGTTTTGGCCACCCACTCAGTCGTGGACTAAACAGCCTGGGCGATGGGGAAGCTATTTACTCCAAAGACTCTTGTCGAAACTCCTTGGACCATTCGGACTTAATCCAACGGAAATGTGGTGGCTGGCCTGCCGTCGGTCGCTCGGTCGAATTTGCCAAGGCAGCTTTGACGTGGTGCTGACTACCGGATCGCCCTTCTACCCGTTTCAAGCTGTGCAGCATTTTGCAGCCAAGCACAAGATTCCGTTCGTCTTGGACTACCGAGACCCCTGGACGGCCAACAATTTGACCCCCACGAAAATTCAGCGATCCTTGCGGCGACTTGAGAATCGAGTTGTTGCCGACGCTGCAGAAGTTGTGATGATTTCGCCGTCTCAGGCGCTGTGGCAGGCGCAGCATGTGCGTCTGAACCGCTCGGCTGCTGTCATCCATAACGGCTACGATCCAGAGCAGTTACACAACGTCCAGGCAACTCAGTTCTCGGACTTGGCCATTGTATACACCGGTGAGTTTTACCCTGGGCAACGCGAAATCGATCCTATAATTAAGGTGATTGTTCGAGCTAATGAATTTCTGGGCTCTTCAAGTCGACCAATCCGCCTACACTATTATGGCCGAGCAGGGGATTACGTGAACGACAAGGCGACTCAGTACGGAGCTCAGGCGTTGGTCGAGTGCCATGGTCGCGTTCCCCGCAGCCAAGCGTTGGCCGCTGTCAAGGGTTCGCACCTAACAGCCGTGATCGCTGGCATCGCCGATCAAGCTGACCTGGACGAGCGTGGAATCGTTACCGGCAAGATTTTTGAACCCTTGGGTTTGGGCGTTCCCATCCTGCTGATTGCACCAGAAGGCAACGATGCGGCCGCCATTTTGGAGGAGACTGGTGCGGGTCGCAGCTTTCGGGCTTCGCAGATTGAAGAAATGGCAGGCTGGCTGGTCGAGCAAGCTAGCATCTCCAAACCTCGACAACTCACTCCACCAGCCAATTACGCTTGGCCGCATTTGGCGTCTAAATTGGACGTAATCCTGCGACAAGTCATTGATCGGCAGTTTAATCTCTAGGAGCAAGTAGAGCCATGCAAGACAGACTTTCACCCAAGTATTGGCTGACCGTGTCAACGGTATGGGCGGTTTGGTACACGGTTATTTTCAGTTTTACCAATAACGACAACATTCGCATCTTCATCTGGGGTGGGGCCGCCATAGCTCTGGTTGGATTGCTACCCGCACTTTCACTGAAATTCACGTGGGACGCTGTCCCCGCAGAAGCCTTATTTTTGGGATTTCTATCCGCTTGGGGACTGGCTGGTGTTTTGGTGGCGATCGAATCTGCCCTGGTGATTCCTTACGTTCAGAAGTTGATTCAATTCGTTCTACTGGTTAGTGCCATTTCGTTTTTGATCGGTAGTTCGGGCTTCGTTCAGCCGCTGTTGTATGGCTTTATTGCAGCAGCGGTTCTAAACGTATTCTTGCGAGTGACCAGTCTAGACGTTGGTTTCGCCGAGGCTACACAGGTTTTAGAGCGCGAGGCGGGTGCCAATGCGGCTGGATTCCGGACCGTAGTAGCCATGTTTGCAATATTATCATTGTACCCTGAAACCAGAAGTCGATTCGTGCGCGCCGGACTACTGGGTGCGGCGGCCATTGTGCTCTATGGGATGGTGTTATCGGGCTCACGCGGAGCGATGGTGGGAATGATGATGCTGTTCTTCTTTTGGTTTGTGTTCTGCTCCGCAACTTTATTCAAGGGACGACAGATTACAGCTCTGCTCATTCTGCTTGGCATCGGTATCGTCGGCGTGCTACTCTACGACGTGATTTTGGAGAACACCAACCTCGGGAGACGCTTTCAAGACCTTCAAAGATTCGAAGATGGCAGTACACAATTGCGCTGGCTACTGATCGTCCGAGGATTCGAGATATTCTTGGAGAATCCAATCTTCGGAGTTGGTTTGGGACAGTTTGGCATCGCCTCCGGATTGGATATGTATGCCCACAACGAACTAGCGGAACTCATTGCCACGACAGGACTGGTCGGCACGCTGATCTACTATGGTGCATATTTTACAACTTGGCGGCGGTTACGATTTGGTGTCCGAGATACCTGTAATCCGACTTTTCACTATCGAGCCAACATGGCCACCGCTGGTCTATTGCTGTTGATCGCCTGTGGTTCTCTGTTCCGGCCTAACTTTCTCGCGCAAGATACAATGTTTTTCTATGCTTATCTGATTGGGTTAAGTATTTGGTTGCAGAGTGCCGTAGCCTCAGAGCGTAGAGTTCACACTGCGCTTGCCCGCGCACGACAAAACTTGGCTCGTCCCAAACGCAGACAAGTCACCCCACGTGGCGGCGTCTCAGGTCGATTTTCGTCATAACGCCCATGCTACTTGGAAGACTAATGCGATTAGCTGTCAGGTTCATGCCTGCTGAGCTTAAAGTCCGCGCAAAACGTACAGCTGATCACTATAGCGTGCGTCGGCGTCACTACTTAGCTTGGCAGGTGCTTCACGAACAGGCCAAGCAAATCTCCGAGAGCTGCCTGTGTGAAATCGAGTGTCTGCCGGATTGGCAACGGCTTCGGCAACAGCGGCACACTCAACTGGTCGAAATGCTGGGAATGGATCGGCAGCCAGAGCGAGGTGAAGTTCCGTACCACTGCACTGGAATCGTCGAGCGTTCCCAATATCGAATTGAAAAAATAGTCTTTGAGAGCCAGCCTGGGCTGTTTGTCACAGCGAATCTATACCTACCCAGCGCCCCTGCCGGCCCACTACCGTGCGTCGTCTACCTGAATGGACATTGGCCATCGTTGGACGGTGCCAAGACCGGATATCAGAATTGCTACCAGTGGTATCCTCGCAACGGGTTTGCACTGTTGGTCATAGACCCCATGGGCTACGGCGAGATTCCCGGAATTCATCACGGAACTCAACGCCTGGGGCGTTGGCATTGGACCTCGTTGGGCTACACACCAGCCGCCGTCGAACTTTGGAATGCCATGCGTGCAGTCGATTGGTTGGAACAAAGACCAGAGGTTGACTCCAACCGCATTGGAGTGACTGGCATTTCGGGCGGAGGGGTGATGACCCAGTATTTGACGGCACTGGACCAGAGAATCAAAGTCGCTGCGGCGTCCTGTTCCACGTTTACTGTTGGTCATCAAGTTACGCATGACCTCGTGCGGCAACAATGTGATTGTAGTTTTTTTCCTAACATTTACGGCTGGGATTTTCCAGATGTGCTGGCGCTGATAGCTCCTCGTCCGCTACTACTGTTAGGTGGTAGAAAAGACCCGATCTTTCCGCCCGCTGGATTTCGGGCTGCATTTCATCGAGTTCAATCGGTTTACAAATTGTATCCAGAAGCTCAAGCCACCGATCGAATCCGGCTCGTCGAATCAAATGCTGGACATACCGACCCGCCTGCGTTTTTGCAGGAGACCTGGCAATGGTTTAGCAAATGGCTGGAGGTCCCAGCTACTGCAACTGGTGCGACCAATGCAGTTGAATTCACTCCGGAGACGCCGCAGACGCTACGAGTCTGCGCACAATCACCGGTTTATCGAATTAATGAACATATCGATGACTTATGGTATGGTACCAGGCATGACGACTCAGACTCATCTGGACCGTTGAGCGACCAGCGCGTGGCTGAACTGGAAAATGTGCTAAAGCGAAGGGTATTTCGCTGGCTTCCGAAATCGACAGCCCCATTCAATACCAAACGGTGCCATACTTCCGGTGGCATGCTGCAGGAGTTTGTTGAATTCGGTGAGTTTACTTTCGACAGTGAACCAGGGGCTCAAGTTCTGGTACGCCTTCTGAAGCCTCGCGACACAACGGCACACCTTCCGGTTATTGTGTACGTGCGCGGAATTCAAACGGAATCGAGCTTTCCAGATCTGGACGAGTTTTATCCGTTGTTGCAAAGTCATGCCGTAGCTGTGCTCACGCCCCGATTTGCCGAACGATCTAATACGGCGGCAGAGTACACTCGAATTCAGCGTTCCGCCATGCTGTGCGGTAGAACGATCGTCTCCCAATGGGTGTGGGATGTGCTACGCACACTGGATTGGTTGACCGATGATCGACAATTACCTCTCAGGGAGTTCTCCGTGTATGGATCAGGCGAAGCGGGCGTAGCCGGATTGTATGCTGGATTGCTGAACCGCCAAGTCGATCATGTGATTTTGCGTGATCCCCCAGCATCGCACAGGCACGGAGCACACTTGCCGACCATTCTCCGGGATACCGACTTAGGGGAAATTGCCGGTCTACTTGCCCCGCGGCGACTGACATTCTTAGGACCATCGAACGAATTGTACGTGCGCGCCGCGCAACATTACTCCCAGCGCTGTGTGACAGATCAATGCACCTGTCAGCCAAGCTTAATTGCCGCCATACAACATTGGCCTGCGCCAAGCGCTTGCAGCAATGCTTAGCACCGTATTAACCGAGGCTCAATTCGCAGCTCAACAGCAATCTCTGGGACGGGCTATTCATTTTCATGATGGAGTGTGGTGGGAGAGACTGTTCGGGTGTTACTGTCAGCCGGCATTCTTCTTTCGCGCGGTCACGCCAAAGTTGGCCCGTCCGGCGTTTCGACATAGTCTTCTGGGTTATAGTCATCTGACACCAGCGGCTCATCAAGCGAATCGCTCCTTGACTTTTATGACCATTCAGCGAAAGGCTCTGGAGTCGTTTTCGCTTAGCAGTCTGCCATCCAAAAAGCGAAACCAGGTTCGCAAAGCGCAAGAACACTGCCAAGTCGCCAAGATCCTTGATTTGGAACCCTGGCTCGAGCAAATGCGCTGCATCAACATTGCTCAATCATTACGACAGCAGCGAGCGTATGGTGCTGAGACCCCCTTGCACAGGTTTACGAAGCAGGCACAGGAGTGGAGGCAAGACACTCGTCGACAGTTTATGTTGGAAGGACGAGCATGGTGGGGAGCGTTTAGGACGAACCGACTAATTGCTTATCTGCGCTGTCATCAAGTAGAAGATGTGTGTGTTATTGAGCAGGTACGCTCTGACACGGATTACCATAAGTTGAATCCAGTTGACGCGCTGTACTTTCATCTACTGCAGCTTGTATCCGCGACCGAATCCTGCAATCTGATCATCAACGGCAGACCGCATCATCCGTCGCTGAATCACTTCAAGCAACAGTTTCTATTTCGACCGGTCGAGTTTCCATATTACTCCAGTAATTTGCTGTTGTTTCGGCTTGGGAAGTTTGTTCGACAGCAAATGCGGAGTATATCAAGCTTTAAGATTACGCGTGATGTGAGGCAAGTAAATGTTGTCGGAGGCTGAATTTGCGGAACAACAGAGGCTGCTAGGCAGACGTATACACTTCCATGACGGCGTATACTGGGAGCAAGTGAATTCATGGTATTGTAAGCCGGCCTTTCAGTACCAAGCTTTTGAGCCAGGTAGCGCGCGACCCAGCCGAATTCGGAGTCTGTTGGGGTACAGCCATTTAACTTTAGACCCAGGTCAGGCAAACCGCACCAGCCCTGCCATGCTCCTCGACCGCTCGACGCTTGATCGTTTTGAACTTAAGAATCTGCAACCTCGCAAGAGAACTACCATCCGTCGTGCATTGGAAGCCTGCCAGATTCAATTAATTCCAGATGTAGAGGCGGACTTGGAGCGAATTCGCTTGATCAACGTCTCTCAGGCTCAGCGACAAGCAAACATTAGCCACACTGCCGAATCAATTGAGCGTTACACTGCCCAGGCGGATGATTGGAGAGCGCAAATTCGCCAAGAGGCTAGATTGCCAGGTCGCCAGTGGTGGGGCGCTTATATCGAGGGAAATCTAGTGGCATACCTTCGCAGTTATCAGGTTGGCAACCGGTTGGTGATTCAGCAGGTCAAGTCCGACACGAACTATCTGAAGTCCTCGCCAGTTGATGCCTTGTACTATTCTGTGTTGTCTCAAGCCGCCAGCGATCCGAGTTGCGATCTGATCTTCAACGGCGAACCGATGCACGCCTCACTCAACCAGTTCAAAGAATTATACCTGTTTCGTGCCGTTGACTTGCCAGTTTATTCTAGCAACGCGATGCTGATCAACTTCTATAAGCAACGATTGCTACGTCATTCACAGGCAGCCAGTACCGTCCATGCCTCCTGAAGAATATATTGCCGCCAAACGCAAGACTGGCTGCCGACTGCATGAGCACGATGGTGTGTGGTGGGAAACCACACGTTGGGGCTACTGCAAACCTGCCTTGCCCTTCCAGGAACTCGTTCCTGGAGTAACCAAGCCGAGATTGAGCGAAGCGTTCATAGGATACACTCATCGCGTGTCCGAAGCGTATCCAGCCTCAGGACATTGGCACGCGCTGTTGATGCAGGCAGAGACCATCGCCAACTGGACAGTAGAACATTCCGTGGATTCCAAACGCCGTAATCTGATTCGTAAAGGACTGAAACTGAACGAAGTAAGAGTCATAGAGGACATCGAGCCCTATCGAGACAGTTTCAGTCAGATTGCGATCTCCACGGCAATTCGCAACCAGCGGGGCTATCCTGCCGAGTACTACCGGGATCAAAACGACGAATGGTGGGAATCCATGCGGGCGGTAGCCAGTTACTCGGAGGTCTGGGGAGCATTTCATCAAGATACCCTTGCTGCCTACTTTAGCATTCAGGTTGCGGGCCAGCGGGCGGTGATTGATGGCGCCAAAAGTGCAACTGAAAGTCTCAATGTCTGCCCCAACGACGCACTGTTGTGTACTTTCTTGCAGTCTTGCCGCCAGCGAAGTATTGAAGAGATTTGGTACGGGCACTGGAGCTTAGACAAACCTTCACTCAACCAGTTTAAGCAGAGCTTTGGTTTCGAGGATGTGCGCGTTCCATATTGTCGCAAGATGCTGGGCGGTCTAACTTCGATGCCTCATTGGCTGGGCGGTTTGCTGCGTGCTTCTTAACGACGCTAGTTCTACGCAACGCAACGTAAACTCCAGTCGCCTGTTTGTTTCAGTGTCATCCTTCGTTCGATAATCAATTGCGTGTCTACCGCTACCGTTCCTGAGACTATACGAAATCTGCTGGTAAGAGTGCGCTGCGGCGAGGCGGTGCAGGTGCGGCTAGGTAGCGGACCTGTTTCGAGCCAACGCCCCAACTCGTCTGAGCCCATAGCGCCTGACGGCAAATGGCTCCCGCTCAGCGAAGTCGGCACCACTACAGATGACTTGGCCTATCTAGCTGTCGGCTGCAATTACAGCTCAAACCGCGATCAAGTGTTGCGCACGCTTAGACAAGCCTTCGACAGCAAATCAGAATCGCAATTAACTGCCAGCATCCACGATTTTGTGGCCAGTGAAGATGGTGAGTTCCTCGTTATAGCTGAACAGCTATCAAGTGGCAGATGTTTAATATTCAATGATTTCTTGGGGCGATTGCCACTTTATCAAGCAGTGAACTCTTCCACAGACGATCTTGTCTTGGGACGCTCCGTTGTTGAACTTGCCAAGGCAATCGGCAATACCTGCCCGGATCGACTAGGCCTAGCTGCACGACTGCTCTTCTGCTATCCGCTGGACGAGCGCACTGAGTTTTCGGCGGTATCCAGCGTCGCTGAATCTAGCATTTTCTTCCGCAACAGTCAGATGGATCGAGTGCGACACTCGCGCCGTGCCGTCGATTATGGAGGAGACGATGGTGTAGAACTGAAGATATCTCGTAAACCCATCACCTCGCAGATCGTATCTGATTTGGGTGAAGCGCTAGTACAAGCGTGCGTTCGGCGCGCAAATGCTCTGCCTGATTTGTTACCCACCGTATCTCTCAGCGGCGGATTAGATTCGCGATTGGTAGCGTGCGGGCTGCGAGCGGCGCTGGTTGAATTTGAAGCCATCACGCGGCAGGATTACTTGGCGGAAGCCCTGGATGCGAACGTTGCCTGCCAAATTGCGCGGCTATTGTCTGCTCGTCATCATAAATTCTCGTGTGGCCAGATCAACTTTCCATTGATATCCAAATTGACTCAAACCGCCGATGGTGTCTTATCCACCGATTCGGCACACATGTTAGGATTCTTGCTGCAAGCTCAAGCCACACTGGGTACTGAGCGTTTCATGTTGACGGGCGACGGTGGTGACAAGACCGTAGCCCCGTTGCTGCCGCTAGGGACTATCAAAAGCCGGCGCGAGGTGGAACGCTTGTTTGCCAATCCGACCGCCGAAGAAAGGCAAGCGGTGCTGTCCTGGTTAGGACTTTCAGACAAGGAGCTACGCGAATACTGCCTGACGAGTTTTGAAGGGCAACCCGGCCTCACAGCGGCCCAGAAAACGCGAGCAATTGCGTTTCGGCAACGGGCAAGGCGCTGGCTGGCAGTGGCCGAGGATAGGAACCGCTCGGTGTATTGGTCGACATCCCCTTTTTACTCACCGACCTTCTTTAAACTGACCAATCAACTGCCGGATCGCTGTAAGCAGCGTGATAGATTGTATTGGAAGCTGTTGGCCTACTTGAATCATCAAGCAGCCAGCATTCCTAGGCCAGGCCAGCGGCGTTTCATTGGGTTACGTCAGTTGCTGCTGGAAATCTACATGCAATTGGACCGCATGCCAAGCTTGACCGCCTTCTACAGGCGACTAAAAGCCCCGAAGCAGTCCAAACAGGCCGATACGGGGTTTCTTGATTGGATAGTTCAGGCAGGAGATCACAGTGGGTTGCTGTCCGAATTCGGTGACCGCAGCGCAAAAGAACTAGTCTGTGCCATGCCTACGGACAGACTACGTAACCGGCTAATACCGCTTCTGCTCCGCGATCTTCAATCCTGACCCGATGTCTATAGATTCCATAAAGCACCTGCTGGTGATCACGACCAACTTCCCATCGCCTGTAACCCCTAGCCATGGGACATTCGTCAAGGAATTTGCACAAGCGGTCATTCGCCTAGGCACTTCTTGCACGGTTGTTGCTCCGATACCGCTGCATAAGGCATTAGGCAGGTCCGACCTTTGTAAAGATGAGTATATCGACTACGCCAATGGCCAATTACGGGTTTTGCGACCAACCTATTTATCGGTCGGTACGCACGGCAGATTTTCTTTCATGGGAAGGTTCAACCCTGGCCGCAGCACATTCCTGCTGTTTGAACATGCTGTTCGCTCCGCAATTAAGAAACACTCAATTCAACCTGATGCGATTTACGGGCACTTTTTGTATTTTGCGGGTGCTGCGGCAGTCAGGGTTGGAAGCAGATTAAACGTACCAGCCTTTCCTTGCGTAGGTGAAGGCGAGCTGTGGAGTATTCGCTGGTATGGCAAGCGAACCGCCCAGCGTGACTTGGCTGGAGCAGCCGGTTTTCTGACGGTCAACTCGGACCTCGCCAAGACTCTGCGTGAAGATTTGCACTTCCGATCGCAGCCCATCGGCATTTTCCCCAACGGTGCGGACCTGAAAAAATTTTTTCCGCGTGATCGCCAGCAGTCGCGCATAGAGTTGGGCTTGCCGCAAGATAAGTTTTTAGTGGCATCCGTGGGAAATTTTTTGGAACAGAAGGGCGTAAACCGAGTGGGCCAAGCCATCGACGGATTGCCCGGGGTGGCCGGAGTGTTTGCAGGTTCGGGACCCGTGCCGCCGGTCTGCCAGAATGTCGCACTGTGTGGTCGAGTATCGCACGAAGATATGCCTAAACTGTTGTCCGCCTGCGATGTATTCGTCCTGCCAACCTTGATCGAAGGTTCATGTAATGCGATCATCGAAGCCATGGCATGCGGTCTGCCGATTATTAGCTCCGACAGCGCATTTAACGATGACTTCTTAGACGATAGCCTGTCGGTTCGTGTCCATCCATTGGACATCGCTGCGATCCGAGAAGCGGTTGTGCGGCTGCGCGACAATTCCCAATGGCGTAAACAACTGGCGGTGAACAGCCTGAAGAAGGCACAACATTTTGACGTGAATCAGCGTGCTAGGAATATGCTGGCCTTCATGTCTAACCCTTCGCAATGGAAGACACCGGCACAAGCATCGTGCTAGAGTTGGCATCAATTACAGAAGCTGAATTTGCGCAAGCTGAATTGCGACTCGGCAGAGAATTGCACGAGCACAATGGAGTGTGGTGGGTCAAGTCTGCCCCGTATTACTGCAAGCCGGTCCATGAATTTCGACCATTCAAGCGTGGTTCTGTACGGCCCGCCTTTCGCCGTTCATGGTTGGGGTATTCGCACCAGCTCGAGAGCGACCACCGCGCCTCGCGGCTACTGACGTGGAATATCTTGCAGGGACAAAACCTGCGACAGTTTTCACTGACACTGATCGGTCAGAAGAAACGAAATCAGGTACGACAGAGCCTAAAGCAGTGTACGGTGCTTCCGATCCCTGATGTCGCTCCCTGGCTGGACGCCATGAGACACATCAACATCGCGCAGGCTCAGCGCTTTGATGCGCTCGGCGACCGTAAGGCCTATTTGCCCGCCGAGTATTATCAAACGCAAGAAGCCCAGTGGCGACAAGACATGCTCAAGATATTCTCACATCCTGGCCATACACTGATCGGTGTGTTCGTCGATCAGGCCTTAGCTGCCTATATGGATTTGGTGCGAATCGAAGACACCTGGATGTTTGGTGCCGTCAAGAGTGCTGACGAATACCTCGCCTTTCGCCCCGTAGATGCGCTGTACTTCAGTGTCTTGAGCTTGGCGGCTCAGTCTGATTGTCAGCGCGTTGTCAACGGCGGCGGCCAAGAGCGCGAGGGATTGGTGCATTTCAAGCGACAGTTTCTGTTTCAGGCTGTTTCGCTACCCTACTTCACTTGGTCGTTACTTCCAATCGAACGACTTAAGCGACTCCGGCAATTCATGCTCCGCAGATCATCCAGTACAGCTCACACATACATTCTTGACTGTCAACTTCCTTAGTTATGTGTGGCATTACCGGCGTAGTCGATTTCCAACAACCATCTTTGGTTGTTCAATACTTACAGCAAATGAACGACGTCGCAGTCCATCGTGGCCCAGACGATTCAGGGTTTATCTATTTTTCAGATGACAATGCGGTAAAGGTGATGACCGACCAGCAGTCGGCCGCACAGCAGGTTTGTCCTATCGGCGTGGCAATGAGGCGGCTGGCTATCGTTGATCTGTCGGAAGCTGGCCACCAACCGATGACGGACGAGAGTGGACGATATTGGATTGTCTACAACGGCGAAGTTTATAACTTCATCGAACTCCGCCAAGAACTGGAACAATTGGGGCGAGCGTTCCGCAGCCGTACCGACACGGAAGTTGTCCTACAAGCCTTTATCGAATGGGGACCTACGTGCCTATTGAAATTTAATGGCATGTGGGCGTTGGTGATCTACGACAGACAGACTCGTCAGATTTTCTGCGCGCGTGACCGATTTGGCGTCAAGCCGTTCCATTTTGCACACCAGCCAGGCCGCTTCGCATTCAGCTCGGAAATCAAACAATTACTGGAGCTGCCGTGGGTCAGCCGACAGGCAAATCGACAACGCTTAGCCGATTTCTTCCTATGGGGTTTCGAGAATCACACCAACGAGACCTGCTTCCAGCATGTCCATTGCCTGCCGGCCTCGCACTATATGGTGCTGACCTACGATGACATTCAACGCGGTAACTACGAACCCAAACGCTACTGGCAACCCAATGCAGTTGAACGACTGCCGGACGCTGATGCAATTGAAAAATTTCGTGATCTGTTAGCTGACGCAGTTCAGTTACGTTTGCGCAGCGACGTGCCAGTCGGTGTAACCCTTTCCGGTGGACTCGATTCGTCTAGTATTGCCTGTCTGGCTGGCGATTCGCGGCAAAAACTGGGGGTGACTTCACCATTGGATGCTTTCAACGTCGACTTCGGGACTGCAGGGTATTCAGAACGGGAATTTGCGGCAGCAGCTGCCAATAGAGCCCATGCCAGACTGGTGACGTTGCGGCCTGATCAAACTGACTTGCTGCGTGACTGGGACAAATTTATCTGGCACATGGAATGCCCGTTTGGGGGCTTATCTTATTTCTCGAACTTTCAAATATATCGATTGATTCGTTCCAGCGGAATCTCGGTAGTACTCAGCGGCCAAGGTGCGGACGAGCTTCTGCTGGGTTACGAACGATATCGTGTCTACGACATGTTATTCAAATTCCGATCAAAGCGTATCGTTGCAGCAGTACAACAAATAATGCAAGCGCGCCGTTCTGCTAACCTGCGACTATCAACCCAAATTGGACACACACTCTACTTTTCGATTCCCAAGTTGCGTAGCTTTAGACGCCAATTGGCGATGCGCAGGTTTATGCAGCCCAAGTTTTATGCAGACTTTAGGAACCAGACGGAGCATGTTCGTGCAGCTACGGTTCATCCAAGCCGTGAATCGCTGCAAATTAGTGAATACTATCACTACAAATTGCCACACTTATTACATCACGAAGATTGCGTGTCGATGGCTCATTCGGTCGAAACGCGATTGCCATTTGTCGATTACCGACTTCTAGAGTTTGTTTTAGGGCACCCGCTTGACCTGTTGTTTCGGGACGGCTGGAGCAAGTATATTCTGCGTCAGGCCATGCGAGGTGTATTACCCGATGTCGTGCGATCTCGCACAGACAAGATGGGTTATGAAACGCCAACTGGCAACTTGATCCGACAGAATAGCGATCTGTTTCGGCCGATGTTAGCTCGACACCGTGACGACCCTATCATCTGCATTCCCGCTATTGAAGCTCGCTTTGCCAAACCTAATTTGGATGAGGGAACTCTATGTCGCACGGTTAGCTATCTCAGTTGGAAAGAAGCATTCGGCGTAGCGATTTAGTCTGTTACAAACCAATTCAATCTCTGATTCCTCAATGCAACTGAAGAAATGAACATCGATAGACAGGATTTACAGGATAACTGACGATCCTCGATCCGATTTAATGTTTGGGAAAGTCACTAAGCAATTTGTCGGCTGCGCGCTGGAAGTTCGCTGGGAGCCGGGCTCCTTGAATCAGTCGATCAGTAAGCCTTGGGCATCCGAAACTCGAATTCATACGATTCAAACGCCACAACTGACTCTATCAGCGACTTAAGCTCATCCTGTCTATCCTGTCCATCCATGCCAATTCGCTCTTTGATACTCTTCCTTCGCGGGCGAGTTCATAACGAACATCGATAGACAGGATTTGCAGGATAACTGACGATCCTCGATCCGATTTAATGTTTGGGAAAGTCACTAAGCAATTTGTCGGCTGCGCGCTGGAAGTTCGCTGAGAGCCGGGCTCCTTGAATCAGTCGATCAGTAAGCCTTGGGCATCCGAAACTCGAATTCATACGATTCATACGCCACAAGTGAATCGATCGCTTGCTTAAGCCAATCCTGTACATCATGTACATCCCTGTTCATTCGCTCTCGGAAGACTTCGTTAACCGGCGCGCTTATTACGAACATCGATAGACAGGATATGCAGGATAACTGACGATCCTCGATCCGATTTACAGTTTGGAGAAATCACTGAGAAAATCATCGGCTGTGCGCTGGAGGTCATCAGTGAACTTGGAGCCGGTTTCCTTGAGTCAGTCTATGAGAAGGCCTTGGCAATCGCTCTCCAGGAAAAGGGGCTCCGCGTACACTGCCAACATCCTATCCATGTTCATTTTCGACAACGCATAATCAGCGAATTCTATGCTGACCTGCTTGTTGAGGGAAAAGTCATCGTCGAGCTCAAGGCTGCAAGGGCGATCGCCCGCGAGCACCAGGCTCGGATCATTAACTACCTCAAGGCAACAGCGATCGAGGTTGGCTTACTGATCAATTTTGGCAATCCAAAACTCGAATACAAACGATTCACGCGCCACAAGTGACTCGACCGGTGACCTAAGCTCATCCTGTCCATCCTGCCCATCCATGTTCATTCGTCTTGTTCACACACTTGTTCATCAGCGACGATCTCCACGTTCTGGCGAACGTAGCGACCAGTTTTTTAATTGATGCATATTGCTTTTTTAACTTTGAACTACCCAACACCAGCGCGGCCGACGGTGGGTACCTTTGTGCAGCAGTTCGTGTGGGCCATGGCTCGCCAGGGCCATCGCTGCAGCGTGATCAATCCGGCCAGCTTGCATCACAAGCGATTCGGAGCATTGCCTCCCGAAGCATCGACTGAGCAAGCGGGGCAGGGCAGTCAAGTGGCAGTGTATCGTCCACGCTTCCTGTCGCTGTCGTCCAGAGATTGTGGAGTCTTCCACACGGGTCGCTGGACGCAGCGAGTGCTGAACAGCGTGTCGATCCGTGCCGTCAGAAAACTGCCTAGCAAACCCGATATCGTCTATGGACATTTTTTGTATCACTGCGGACGCAACGCCACAGTGGTCGGCAATCGTTTGGGCATACCCTCGGTCATCGGTGTCGGAGAAGGCACTTTTTGGACGGTCAAGCCTTTCGGATTCCGACGAGCCCGCAGGGATTTTGCTACCACAACTGGCTTCATCGCCGTAGCCTCACATATCCGCCAAGGACTAGTCGATCAAATTGGCGTCGCCCCCGAGAAGATTCTGCTGGCTCCTAACGGAGTCGACTTGTCGCGCTTTGTGGCCCAGGATCGTCAGGCCATTCGCCGTGAATTGAAGATACCGACGGACCTATTTCTGATCGCCTTCGTGGGTACCTTTGATGACCTGAAAGGTGGTACTGAACTGGTGCAAGCCACCAGCGGACTGGATGGCGTCGGTCTGGCGATGATCGGCCAGGGCGATAAACTGTTTGAAGGCCCGCAGATTATTCATCGCGGTCGCCTCAGGCATGACATGATCCCCAAGTGGCTGAGCGCTGCTGATATTTTCGTGCTGCCAACTCGCGAAGAAGGGTCCTGCAACGCAGTCATCGAAGCACTTGCCTGTGGACTGCCGATCGTTACCAGCAGTGGCGACTACATGAACGACATCGTCGATGATCAGGTCGCCTTGCGTGTCGATCCCACCGATGTCCAGGCCATTCGACAGGCGATTATCACACTCAAGAATGATCCGGAGCGTAGAACCGCAATGGCGCGTGCCTGCCTGGAGAAGGCTGGCACTCTAGACATTAATAAGCGAGCACAGCGCGTTACACAGTGGTTGGAAGCACTGGTTCAACCAGGACGAGTGGAGTAGCGTCTCAGACGAATTACGTTCAAGGCCTGCAAGAGGCTCAATTGAATCCCGCAGTCTCGAACTGCGGAGTATTCGGCTTTATGCTACAGATATGCCTTCGACAAACTCCAACTACTGCCAACATTTGCGACGGATGGTCCTTAGCAAAAAACGGAACAATCCACAGGTTAAACCTGCGGGATTATGGTTTGTGGCGAGAAGTTCCCGAGGAAACAAATAGAACTCAATGAAACTACGCGCCCTGGAGGCTGAAGAATTACCGGCATACGATCAACTGGCCCGAAGCCACGGCACGCTGTTTAATCGCGTGGACTGGTTGAGCATGTTCGGCGATCGCGTGAGACTGCTGGGCTTGTTTGACAAAGGCGATCGAATGGTCGGCGGTGCTGCTGTGTATGCCGAATCGCGATTTGGCCTTACGCTGCTGCGTCGCGCACCGTTCACGCCTGGTTGCGGACCTTTTCTGAAACCAGCCGCTAAGAATCCTGTGGCGCGGTTGGAAGAACATCGTGAGGCGCTGTCGTTGCTGCTGGATTATGTTGAATCACTCAAACCCGCAATCTGCATGTTACCGCTAAATCAACAGGTGCGGGATGTTATGCCCTTGCTGTGGCGCAAGTACAAAGCAGTGCCAGCCTACACTTACCAAATCGACTTGACTCAAGCTTTGGACGAAATCCGTTCGCAAATGTCACCTACGCGCCGCAACGATATCTCCAAAGCAGTCCGCGATGGTGTTGAGGTACGACAGATTTCGGATCCTCATATCGTCTACGAATTGGTGCTCAGCACTTTTCGTCGTCAGAGTAAGGCAGTGGATACACAAACGCTGAATTCGATCTTGCACCACTATCGCAACGAACAAAATAGTTTTGCTTTTTGCGCCTATCGCGATGCCTTACCGGTTGCCGTATCACTGATCGTGCACGACGGTACGATCGGTTATTATCTACTGGGTGGTGCCATCGAATCCAATCGACACCATGGTGCTGGAGCTGTGGCATTATTCGCAGCCATCGAGCACGCTCATCGCATTGGATTAAAAGTTTTCGACTTCGAGGGTTCGGTCATCCCGGCTATTGAACGATTCTTTCGCGGTTTCGGCGGACGGCTGGTGCCCTACTACACCATGAATAAGGCCTGGCTGCCGCTGGAGATGTTGCTGAAATTTAAGAAACGCGAGTGGTTTTAGGGGTGCTTGCTGTAGCTGGAAGCCGAACGATTCGCAGGGCAACTCTACGGGATTCGATTTGCCAACTGACTTCAGCGCACGCGCTGGACGACGAGCGTATTCTACATCGCATGGCGTGGTCGGCCCAACGTTTGGGATACCGCAGTCAGGTTGCTGGCCCAGCAGCAACTGATGGCCACTACGCGGGCATCACGTTGCACTCAGTTTATGACCGCACAGCGCCAGGCTTATGGAACCGAAGATTGCTGGCTTGGCTACGATTGGCTTGGTGGGCACTGCGCAGCAACTTTCGGGTCTTTCACCTTCATGATCCCGATTTGCTGCTGACTGGCATGGTGCTTAGGCTCTGCGGCAGAAAGGTGATCTACGACGTACATGACGACTA
The DNA here is from genome assembly GCA_019636385.1 of Pirellulaceae bacterium. NCBI lineage: Bacteria > Pseudomonadati > Planctomycetota > Planctomycetia > Pirellulales > Pirellulaceae > Pirellulaceae bacterium. Next base: position 86,306 of record JAHBXT010000007.1, read on the forward strand.
TCAAGCGGCCTTTCAAACTCGGCTGCGCGGACGTCCCGTGCTACGGGCTCTTGTGCCTCGCACATGGTGGCTCCTGGAACGCAACGCTGCCCGACTATTTCAAGGCGTAATCGTGGCTGATCATCATCTGGCCAGAAAGTTTCGCCACTGCCAGCCAGTAATCTTAGGGAACTATCCACGGCTGGATTTTACAAGAGCTGCCGACACGTCGCGCGAAACAACCTTTAATCTGCTGTATGTTGGGGGAGTATCCAGATATCGTGGGCTGCACATTGTGGCTCAAGCCCTCCAATTGCTGCCTCAGACCGATTTGCGGCTGCATATCGTGGGAACTTGTAGAGAGGCTGGACTGCGAGACGAACTCACAGCGGATGCAAGGGTTGTGCTGCATGGGCAGGTCGAGTGGACTCGGCTACACACCATTTACGAGCGCGCGCATGTGGGATTAGCGATCTATCAGCCGATACCAGAGTTCGTGACAGTGGACCACTCCGCTAAAATCATCGAATACATGGCCGCCGGGCTGCCGATTATCACCGCCGACTTTCCAGGCCTTCGCCGTTTCGTGCAAGAACCTGGCTGCGGAGTGGTAGTGGATCCGACCAGTCCCACAGCGCTGGCTGCCGAGATCGACAGTCTGTACAAGGATCCCCAGAGACGTCTGGAGCTTGGACGGCGTGGGCGCAAGCTGTTTGAAGCCGAGTATCATTGGGAACAGCATGAGCCCAAGCTGGCGGCACTTTACGGACAGCTTCGACATCATGCGCCCGTCATAGAACGATCAGCATATTATTGATGGTGTCGCTTAGCCACCACCTAGCATCCCCTCAATGCAACGCATACTTCGCAATGGCTGAATGCATCGATCGCTCTACCGGCATCTGTCAACTCACGACCGGACATTCACTCGATGACGAGCGAATACTGCACCGCATGGCTTGGACGGCTAATCGAATGGGGTTTCGTGCAGCTGTCGCAGGCCCAGCAGACGCATCCGGTGATTATCAAGGCATCGCGCTAATCTCGATCTTTGACCCAACTCGGATTCGCTGGTTTCGCCACCGAGTTTTTGCATGGATACGAGTTTGCTGGTGGGCATTGTTTTCAAAATTTCGTATCTTCCACTTTCACGATCCAGACCTGATCCCAGCAGGCATCGTACTCAGGCTATTTGGTAGAAAGGTAATCTACGATGTGCATGACGATTACCAAGCGACCTTCCAGTTATTGACTGCCAATCGCTGGTGGTTACGGAATTGGTTTCCGAGTTGCTGGTGGAGATTCGAGCGAACTGCTGCTAGGTTATTTAACGGCGTAATCGTGGCAGACCGGCATTTGGCACAAAAATTCCAAGCTTGTAGACCCATCGTTCTGGGAAATTTTCCCCGTTTGGATTTCACCAATCCAGCAGACACTTCTCATGAATCAACATTCAATGTGCTGTATGTTGGAGGCGTTACACGTGAGCGCGGACTAAAGGTAGCTCTTGATTCGCTCAAGACACTTCCGCAACAAGATATTCGGTTGCATGTAATTGGCCCTTGTCACGATCAATTGTTGCTGCAGGAGCTAAGCCATGACCCACGTGTCGTAGTACACGGTCGGTTGAATTGGACTGAACTCAGTCGCCATTACGAACGCGCCCACATTGGGCTGGCTCTGTATCAGCCGCTACCCATTTTTTTGTATTGTACTGGGGAAAACGCCGTAAAAATCATCGAATATATGGCCGCTGGCATTCCGGTACTGTCAGCGGATTTTCCCGGCCTGAGGGCATTCGTTAGCGAAGCCGGAGTTGGACTGGTGGTTGATCCGCAAGATGCTGTGGCCGTCGCAGGACAAATCCAGCGACTGTACAGTGATCGCGAGCTGCTGTCTCACTTGGGGAGGCGGGGACGAGAACTATTCGAATCTGAGTACCATTGGGAAAAACACGAGCCCAAGCTCGCCGAACTCTATCGGCAAGTCAGCAACTGACGTAAGACTACGAACCGACCAGGTGTGTTGATTTCACAGATGAAGGTCATGAAATACGATGGCTAAAGAGACCTATTCGCAAATTCTGCTCAAAGGCGGGCCGTTGGTGCGCTGGCAGCGGTTTGCGCGATTCCATGCCGCCGTTGGCTACATGCAGCAACTAGGTGCACACCAGCAGCAACGGCTATTGGACATCGGAGCGGCCGATGGCATCGGATTGCCTTTTTTTGAACCGTTGTTCAAGGAAGTCGTGTGCTTGAACTACTATGAAAACCATTGTCGCGAACTGCTGTCCGCCTTTCCAGGCCGGACTGTTGTTGCGGCTGACGCTCGCAATATTCCGTTGCCCGATGGTGGGTTTTCCTTCGTGGTCTCGCTAGAAACATTGCATTTGATCCCGGAACGTCGGGAGGATGCAATCCGCCAAGTACATCGACTCCTGGAACCGGGTGGTCATTTCATCTTCAGTGTGCCCATTGAGATCGGATACACGGCGCTGCTCAAATATTTCTCGCGCGGTCTGAGCCGTCATGGATTAGATGGCATGAATTTTCCCATGGCTCTGCGACACGTCTTCCCCAAGGCGTTCAATGTCAAACAATTCGACAAAGGTCGGCAGGTTGGCTTCGATGCCTACGATTTTCGCGATAGCATCGCACCTTGGTTTGATGTGATCCGCACACGTGTGCTGCCTCTGCCCGTACTGCTGCCATTCAATTTGATGGTGGTCGCACGTCGTAAGTAAACCGGCCAACGAGAGCAGATCAGTAGCCACCGTCACCAGCCGGTGGAACCCATAACCACTTCCACACAAATAGTTTGATACAACGGGAGAAACTAACATGGATTTACAGGATTTACAGGATGATCGTCGATCCGTATTACAGGCTGGAGAGACCACTGAGCAAATTATCCTGTATAACTTGTCCATCAATGTTTATTTAGTTTTTAGACCTTATGTATAGGTGACGATCCGTCCACGAATCTGCCCACCGTCTGGCGACGGTAACTACAAAGAAAAATAGATTGTTAACTACTCAGACACCTTCGATAGCTCGCGCGACGTCCGACGATCCAATCCTTTGGCCCGATGGCCAGCGGTTCGCGCTGTTTCTGTCGCACGACATCGATCAGATCTACGACCGCGAAATGTGGCGGATACTGGCCGATGGAAATCACGTTCGCAGAATGATCACCCAGGGTGAGGGTGGCAATGTGGCCCTGGCACTGCGACGGATGGCGCGCTGTATTGTATGGCCGAGGCGTACCGGTGAAGATTTCCGTGTGCTGCTAGATATTGAAGCGCAGTATCGGTTTCGTTCGACCTACTACGTGCTGCACGACCCTTACTGGAAACGCAACGGACCGCGCTATGGATTAGACTCGGCTGGGTTGCGCGGCATCATCGAGCAGATCAAATCCGCCAACTGCGAAATCGGTGTTCATGGTGGTTACTATCGCTACAATAATGCGGACGCCTATCGCGAAAGTCGTCTGGCGATCTCCGACAAATTTGATGTGCCAGTGACGGGAATTCGCAACCATCTTCTACGGTTCTCGTATCCTGAGACCTGGCGCGCCCAGGCGGCGGCTGGCTTTTCGTACGATTCGACCTACGGACCCTACAGACAAATCGGTGTCGCTGATGGTCACTATTTTCCGTTTCAACCAGTCGATCCGGCTACGGGTCACTCGATGAACTTGACCGTGCTGCCGCTGAGTGTCATGGATGTCAACCTATTCAGTCACTTGCGGCTGACGGGCCAACAGGCACTGGAGGCGGCATGGAAAGCGATCGTGCCTATCATCGAGCGAGGTGGTTTGGTCAGTTTGCTGTGGCATAACAACTATTTTCACGAGCCCGAGTACGCTGATTGGCAGTGGGTGTACCACCAGTTGTTGGATCGCTGCGCCCAACACCAGCCCTGGTGCGCGACGGGGGCAGAAATTGACTCGTGGTGCAGACAACAGTGGGTGAACAAGTGATGTGGTTGGTTCTGGTGGCTGGCTGGGCGGTGGCAATCGCCTTGGCTGCGCATTTTATCGTCGCCAAGTGTTGGTTTCTGTCCAGCAGTTGGCTGGGCTGGCCGATGCTGATAGCGAATGCCATTTATGAAACGGTAGAAATCCGAGGCCGCCTGCCGCGCATGAAGCAAGATGTGTTCATCTTTGTTGTATTGACGGCCGGTTTTACGCTGCTGGGTGGGCCATGGTTCGGACTCGCGTTTGTACTGGTAGGTGGAACAGCTTGGCTCGGCTCACAAATCGTCGATATGCAGTGGCGACTGGATGTACCTGCAACCCAACTGGCGTCCGTGGGCGGTCGAGTTCCCTTGCCGATCCCGTGTTACATCGCCTGGCTAAAGGGGCCGGTAGTCGAGCGCCGATCGAGCCTCTATGAACTTGGCCATTGGCCTCAGGGTTTAACCCAAGCCTTTGAACTATGGATTCTGAATCCTGGCACCGTGCGACCCCAATTGCCCCTGTCGATCCGCATCGAATCGTCAACTACGTCAATCACTGTTGAGCGAACAAATCAAGTCGACGTTTGCCCGGAGCCCAGCCAGGTGGTCTGCCAACAGTTTCGGCTCTCGGCCGCTCAGGCGGGCCGGGGCGGTCGCGTAACCATTGAGATCGTCCACGGCGATCGCGTTTGGTCAAGGACTTTGAATCTGAGTGGCATTGTGCCGGCCGAGCAAGTTCAGATTCGATCAGCGCAAATCAATCGCTGGAAATATGGCTGCCAGGGCGGCTTTGTGTGGCGTGGCGATCACGACCTTTACGATCCATCAACGTTTCAGTCCGAAGAGGGGTTGAAAAAGGCACTGGGCTTGGCGGCGCGATATCGAATGCCCACGACGGTCATGCTGTCCACAGGTTTAAATCTCGATCAACAGACGCATCGGGCGTTCTGCGAAAAGTTTGGCTGGAATCGTCATTCCGAAGAGATACCTGCGTTTATCGAGTTCATGCGGCGTGATATTGACATGACCAATGAGCAGGATTTTCCAACCAGTATGGACAAGCCGTTTTCAGCAGAGATCGGCAATCACATGCATTTGCACTACGGCACTCATGCCGCTGCCGATGCTGGCAATAATTGGAAATCCCACGCGCGGATGGGCGATGGCAACTATCCATGGTTGCAGAAATATCCCTGTTCATCACTGGACGAGCAGCGCGACAACATGCTCAAGTGCGATAAGATGATTCAGCAGCATTTGGGGGTCAAGACGACCTGTTTTACGGTCCCGAGCGATGCGTGGGATGAGTTCACGCCTCAAGCTGTCGAGGCGGCGGGAATCCCTGTCAGCGTCGAGACGGCCATGAGTAAGCTGGCTAAGCTGCTGTTTTTTCCGCGCGAACACCATCCTGCGGGCTGCGAGTCGTTGGCTGAAATGACGCGCATGTTGCCACGTGATCCGGTCAATGGTGCTCAGATCGCCATGCTAAAGTTCTGGGTGGGGGTTGCCCGACGACGCCGACAAGCACTGGTCTTTCTGGCGCATCATCACTTGGTGATGTACCAAAGCAATGCCTGCTATAACCTGACGTCTGAGCTGATGCGCCATGTCCTGGCAGACACCGAAGGCGATGTCTATCCTGGTACTCTAACAGCCATGGGATTGTACTGGCGCGATGTCCTGAGCCAGCGAACCCGCAAAGTGCAATTGGAAGTGCGCGGGCGCGAGGTTGTGGCGCACAATTCGGGCGAGCGTCCATTGTCGGGATTGCCTGTCGAGATATGCTTGGCCGATGGACGCCACTGGATGCAGTTGGTTGACATCGCGCCGCAATCTTCGGTTCGCTTGTAAGGCAGAGTTTCGGAAGTCTCATGCCAAAGCTCTGCCCTCCTCGCGATACACAACTTTCACCTAGTTCAACTTTATTGATTACATGCAGGAGCCAGGAATCACGGGACACAAGTTGCGAAACCCGTCCCGTCGGGACAAGATGTTGGTAGAACAAACGATCCCAAGCGACATGGAGTTCCGTAGGAACGCTATGTTTTCATGACCACAAATAACTTGCCAACAATATTTCGCCACTATCGGGGCTAGATGAACGTTGCGGCTGTTTGTTGGCTACTAATATTTCGCCCCTATCGGGGCAGAATTGTCAATTAATCAACGAGTTCTAAAAGCAAGATTATCCATGCTATGGTTAGTGAATTAAGGCCTACTCTTGAACCTTGCGATTTATGTTCGTCCGACAGTTTGAAACCTATCGTCCAGGAGCGGGGCTATCAGATTTATCGTTGCCGGAACTGCGGGCTGGCTCAGGTGCGCCCGATTCCCCAAGATACCACGATCGAGAATAGCGATTACTGGCACGTCAACGTAGACGACCCGCAGGTACAAGTCTCTCGTTTGGGATCGCAAAAGGTATTTGCGGGTGGCATCGACAAGATTGAACAACATTCAGGTCTGTCGGTTCGCGGCAAAAAGTTGCTGGATGTTGGCTGCGGAATGGGGTTGTTCTTGGAAGTGGCTCAGCAGCGTGGCGCCGCTATTCACGGCATCGACTTGACTCCTGAAGCCGTACAATTCACTCGCAAACTGTGCGGTGTCGACACGATTCAACAAGGCAGCTTTGAATCCAGCGATTACGCACCCGGCAGCTTTGAGATCATTACCGGTTGGAACATGTTGCACTCGGTGAATAGCCCCACCGATTGGTTGAAGAAAGCTCATCAATTGTTGAGCGATCATGGAATCTTGCTCCTGAAGGTGCCGAACATCACATTCTTCAACGCGTTGCACCGCCTGCCGCGACTGACCAAGCTGTTGGGTATTCCCAAGACGCCGTACTTGACCACCGTTCCGCCGCTTGCCTTGTACGGTTATTCGACAACGACCTTGAGTAAGCTGTTGCGTAAAGCGAATTTCGATGTTTTGTGGGTCGGCTGTTCACCGATTAACGAACGACGCGGCATGCACGCCAAGTTATCAACGGCGTTGTCGACACTGGCGACTGCTTCGATGGGTCATGTCAACTATCACCCAGTCATCATGGCCGTGGCACGCAAGCGATAAGGCCAGGTAGCTGCGCTCGCCAGTGCGTGGTCGGTCAAGGTAGCTACGAATTGTCTGCTGATGTTTTATTTAAGTACACAAGCCACGACGATCAACGGGAGTCCGCTGCAGTGGTGACGGTACGGCTACTTCAGTCCGCGACAGAGGACCTGCATCGCTGGGATCGATACGTTTTGGCACATCCTGAAGCCACCATGTTTCACCTCAGTTCGTGGCAGATGGTTATTCAGCGTGCACTGGGATATCAACCCAGCTATTTGCTAGCTGAGCAATCCGGCGCGGTAGTGGGCATCTGTCCGCTTTTCGTCCTGCGGACACGTCTATTCGGTACTTTTGCGGTTAGCCTGCCATTCTTGAACTATGGAGGAATTGTTGGAGATTCAATTCAAATTCAGCAGGCGCTGTTGGATCAGGCTAGCGACATTGGCCGACAGGCCGACTGCCGATACATTGAACTCCGCCAGCGTTACCCGCTGCAGCTCGATCTGCCGCGTGACGAACGTAAAGTAGGGTCGTTTTTGTCGTTAGAGGGTGGCACCGAGCAAGTCTTCAAGCGGCTGCACCAAAATGTGCGGAACAAAGTTCGCAAAGCTGAAAAAAACGAAGTGATCGTCCAGTCAGGGCCAGAATGTCTGAAGGATTTTTATGCGGTCTACTCGCGCAATTTGCGCGACCTGGGCACTCCGGTGATTTCGCCACGTTTTTTTGCCGAGATTCAGCGAGCGTTTCCCGATACTTGCCGCGTGTATCGGGCTGTGCGCCACGGACACACGATCGCGGCTAAGTTCGTAGTTTTCGACGCTAACACCTGCTATTTTGTGTGGTCGGCGTCGATTCGCGATCAATTGCAGTACGCACCTGTTCAGCTCATGAACTGGCGAGCCATTGAGGATGCGATCGGGGTTGGCTGCCAGACCGTTGACTTTGGCCGCAGTACACGGGGTTCGAGCCACGAAGAGTTCAAAAAATTCTGGGGCGTTCAGGCGGAGACGTTGCCTTGGTGTTACAAGTTGCTAAGTCAGACTGAGATGCCTGGACTAGCCAAAGAGAATCCGAAATTCAGTTTGGCAATTGAAGGTTGGAAACGCTTACCGCTGCCAATCAGCCGGCTACTTGGCCCACCTTTGGCTCGATTGCTACCGTAAATGCTGATCTCTTGGTAACCGTTCGCGTCCCATGGTGGGTCGGCACGGGGCTAAACAATGTGCAGGGAGACAGTCTTGAGTCGAATCGGCAAAATTTAACGTTGAACACCCATTTTCATCATCCCCGCTTGACCCAGCCTACAACTAGCGTGAACGGTTATCCTTCGCCTGAAGTACCATTGGCAAATAAGGTGCTGTATCAGCTGGTACGCCTTAGCGTCCGGTTTTTTGTTAGAAACCGGGTGCTAGCGCACTGCGGCTGATCAGAAACGGGCACTGTCCAGAAAACAATATGCGTCTGATTTTCATCCACCAATTTTTTGCCGGCCCCGAATCGCCTGGCCCAGCGCAGCCGCGCCGATTGGTGCGCTACTTGGCTGATCGGGGCCATGAGGTCATCGTACTGGCTGGCGATTACAACGCCTACACCGAACAGACCGAACCGACGGAGTCGATCACGACTCAGCAGGGCGGTTCGGTAATGGTTCATCGCTTGAAGGTGCCCAGGCAATTACGAGCCAGCATGCTCAATCGCCTGCGGTCATACGGTTATTTCGCGTGGGCTGCCTATCGGTTTGGTCGCAGTCTACCCGCTGCGGATGTGGTGCTGGCGAGTATTCAACCTCTGTTCAGCGGGATGGCTGCGCGAGCGCTAGCGCGTAAGTTTCGTTGCCCGTTCTTGTTGGAAGTACGCGATCTTTGGCCCGACGCGCTGGTCGTTCGTCGTTTGGTAACCGGCTATAAAGCCTGGATATTGGAGCGAATGGCCCGGTCGAACTACTTCTCCGCAGATCGCGTCGTGTGTTTGACTCCGGGGCTCAAGACCGAACTGCTAAAGAAGGGCGTGCCCGCCGAGCGAATTGACCTGTTCCCCAATGCTTATGACAAGCATTTGTATGATCTGCCGCCTGAAACCCGACAGCAGGTACGCCAGCAGATGGGCTGGGGCGACCAATTTGTGGCAGTCTATACCGGCACACACACTGTGGTCACCGCCATCGATGTCATCGTCCGTGCTGCCAACGAATTGAAGGATCGCGCGGATATTCGTATCGACCTGTTTGGTACTGGACAGACCAAGCAGGAAGCCATCGAACTGGCCGCGCAGTTAGGTCTAACCAACATCCACTTTCACGATGCGGTGCCCAAGAAGCGTGTGCCCGAGATTTTGGCCGGTGCGGACGCCGGTATCATGACGTTGTTTCAGAGCCCGCTGATACATATTTATTTTGAGAACAAGTTGATCGACTACATGGCCGCAGGCAAGCCGATACTGGCTGCGATGGACGGAGTGCAGCCGATCTTAATAGAGCGAGCTGGTGCCGGTCGCGTTGTTCATGGTCTGGATCATGCTGGACTGTCGAAACTGATCCGTGATACAGCCGACAATCCGGCCAATGCGAGAGCCATGGGCGAGGCAGGATACAAATTCGTATCTGCCAATGTGACTCAAGAAATTGTCCTGCAGCACTACGCGGCTGTTCTGGAGGCGATGGCTCAGCGCAAACTGCATGAGGTACCGGTTTGGGATCCACTGAATCTGTGATGAATCTGGTGGTCAGCTTAATTGCATTGAGCGGCTTGGCTGCGTGGCTGCCGTTGATTTTGAGTCGCTGTTTGGAGCTAGCGCCCTACCGCATCGGCTGGACCATGTACCTGTCCAATGTCCTGTTGGAGACCGCCGAAAAGCGATTGTCGCTGAACCGATGGTGGTTGGAAGCTGGTCTGACGATCGTGGTTGCCGTTGTGCTAAGCATTGGCCTACAGCGATGGTGGGTAGGCTTGGCTGTCGTGTTGCTGCAGTTGCTGCTGGCACTGAAGAATCTGCTGGAAGAACGACACGTTGTCAATCAAGTGTATGCGACACAAGAGACTGTTGGACTGCGCGGTGGCGGCGACGGTCAAGCTGCTGAGCGTTATCCGGCTCCCGGCTTACACCCCAGGTTGTGCTTGAATCTGGAAGGCCCTTTTATCGAGCGATTGCCAGAGTATCAGCTCGGGCTGGTAGCGCTCGACCAACCGTTTCAAATTCAACTACTGATCGGCAATCACAGCCGAGTACCCTGCCAGACGCCTGTGGCAGTTGAAATTCAATTGCCATCCGGCTGGAATATAGTGGACGGAGAATTGCAACTGCAACTACCGGCGATTGCATCTGGGCAGGTTCAGCAAGTATGTTGGAGACTGGTATCGACCAAGGCTTCAGTTCAACCACAAAGTCTGCGCATCTGTGTTCGCGGTAGCCGTTTTGAGGGTAATCTGCAGGTTCATTCATTGGGCACACGCACAGTCCAAGTCAGCGAAATTGAAAGTGTCGAAATCAGCCGCTACCCGGGTGGGCGGCGTTCGGCGTTCTCCCTGCGCGGAGATTTTGATCTATACGATACGGCTTCGTTTCAGACGATCGAAGGATTGGAAGCCGCTTTCGGCTTGAGCATGCGGTATGGTATGGCTCAGACGATGTATCTGTCTACGCGATTGAGTTTAGATCAGCAGGCCGCCGCCGAGTGGGCCGATCACTACAGTATTGCGCGGGGCGCTGATCAGATCCCCGAGTTTATCCAGTGGATGCGGGAGCACGTAGAGCTGTGTTACTCCGCGGCGTACCCAGTTCGTACATCTCGGCGTTACGCAATCGAATTGGGCAATCATGGGCACCTGCACTACGATACTGACGCTTCAGGTGCACCAGGCAATCAGTGGCTGGCTGGTGCTAAGGCCGGGCAAGGTCAATATCCCTGGCAAGGTGCGGATCGTTCGTCGCTGGCAGATCAGCGCGATAACATGCTTGAAGCGGCTCGCTGGTGCCAGCAATTGTTTCAATATGTGCCACGCTCGTGGGCTAAACCGGGTCGCGGCAACGATCGGTTCTCACCGGCTGCAGTCCAGGCCGCTGGCTGCGAAGTGGCCACCGGTTCGGACATCAGTCCCAAAGACAATGTGCTGCGACAGCCAGCTCCCCATCATCCATCCGGCACGAGCATCGTGGAACTGACCGCTCGCTACCCATCGGATCCACAGCATATACAACATGCAGCCATGCTCCGATTTTGGATCTACCGTGGTCACCGCCTGGCTCGTCCGCTGGTTCTGCTGGTGCATCAACACCTACGACAATTCGATGGCGTTGTTTGTCAGAGAATGACGGAGTGGCTGTTGCATCAAGCTGTACATGCATTTCATGGCGATCTATTTGTGGATACGGTGTATGGCGTGGGGCGATATTGGCTGGATGTCTTGAGCCCCTTAACCAAGCAAGTTCGCGTGCAGTTTGAAGATTCCTGCATCAAGATTCACAATGACGGCACGCGTGCGCTATCACAAGTGCCTGTTGATGTGCGACTGAAGTCGGGCCAGCGGCTAACACGACTGGTGGACCTACCTGCACACCAAACCCTAGTCATTGCCCTCTAGTGCCTACACTACATACCAAATCGATTTTATTGTCAGCCGACATCGAGGATTGGGCGCAGTCGACGCTCGATCCGGAAATGCCAATCTATCCGCGAGCCGGTACCAATACCGAGCACTTGCTGGATCTGGTAGCCCGAGCGGACTGCAAATTAACCTGCTTTGTGCTAGGCAAATTTGCTGAGAAGTTCCCAGAAACGGTACGGCGCATGGTCCGTGAAGGACACGAAGTCGCCTCGCATGGATACGGCCATGTGAACATTTATGAACAAACTCCGGAGCAATTTCGCAACGATGTGCGGCGATCCAAAGCGCAACTGGAGGATCTGACAGGTCAGGCGGTTGTGGGCTACCGTGGGCCGTGTTTTTCACTGGGACCAGCGGGCAACTGGCCCTTGGAGATTCTGGCTGAAGAGAGTTTCTTGTACGACTCGAGTATCTTCCCGTCGCCCACCTATCGCAACGGCCGAGCAGACTGGCCGGCCCATCCGGTCAACGTGACACTGCCTTCAGGTCGGAAGCTGGTCGAGTTTCCGGCGGCAACATTGCAGCGGTTCGGGCGCGTGTTGCCGGTGGCCGGCGGTGGTTACCATCGACTGTTGCCCTGGCCACTCATCAACTGGTGTGTCCAACAGTCGCTGGCTGACAATGGCATCTTTACCTTGTATTGCCATCCATACGAATTTGATCCCGACGAATTTGCACATTTGCCACTTGAACTTTCCTGGAAAGTTCGACTTCACCAAGGACTGGGACGCCGCACATTTGAGTCCAAGTTTTGTAAGTTGATGTCAAAATATCCAACGACTACGGCGCGAGAGTTATTGGCAAGGGATTGGCCTGAGTTTCGCGCTGCGTCGGACACTGCGCAGCGTCAGACGTAGTTGGAGATACTCTTCTCTGGTCTAATGACTCCCCGACCTATTCCCGTCTCTTGAAGAATTCCTGACTTGTTAACCCCGACACAATCCGCAATCAAGCGATGCTTTGATCTGGCTATGTCCGCCATCGGATTAGCCCTGACTGGCTGGATTATTTTGCTCGCTTGGCTACTGGCCTCACGAGACTGCCGAGCCAACGGCTTCTTTACACAGTACCGAATTGGGGCTGGTGGCAAACGATTCAAGGTCATCAAAATTCGCACAATGCGAGTCACCGACCAGCATCAGTTGGAAGACGAATTAGAAGGCCGGTTGCCAGAAGGTGGCTGGACGACGGTGACAACCGCCAACGACCCGCGCATTACCAAATTGGGACGCTTTTGGCGCAAGACAAAGATCGACGAGTTGCCGCAATTGATCAATGTCTTGCTGGGACAGATGAGTTTTGTCGGTCCGCGCCCCGATGTGCCAGGTTTCGCAGATTTGCTGGACGGCGATGACCGAATTGTGTTGTCGGTCCGCCCTGGCATTACAGGTCCAGCAACACTCAAGTATCGACACGAAGAAGAAATCCTGGCCGGAGTGGACGACCCCGAAGCCTACAATCGGGACGTTATCTTCCCCGACAAAGTGCGACTCAATCGCGAATATGTTCAGCAGTGGTCGTTCTGGAAGGACATCGGTTACATATTGCAGACGATTTTCTCGCGGTAGTCTCCGATGCGTATCCTGTATATCAGTAAATATGCGGTTAGTCCTGTTTTCGGCGACCCAACGCGACAGTTTTTCTACTGCAAGTATTTGTCGCGTCAACCTGCCACGCACGTGCATTTGGTCAGTTCGGCTTCCGCTACCTGTCATTTATTACAACCTTTTCGAGGGGCCTGTGTGCAGCAGCAGTACGAACGGCTGACGCACAGTGTCCTCAATGGTCCGCGCATTAGCCTGGGATTTAGTCTCAAGCGAATCTGGTCATGGTTATGGTTCGAATTTCAAATCTGGCGACAATTCAGCCGCATTCGACGCTGGCAACCGGATGTGATCATCGTCAGCTCGCTTTCCATTTTGACTTTTGTCACAGGGTTGATCCTAAAGTATATTTTGCGCAGACCGCTGATCATTGAAGTCCGCGACGTGTATCCAGAAACGCTGATTTCACTGGCCGGTTACCGCAGTTACCACCCGCTAGTGATCGCCCTGGCATGTATCGAGAAGACCGGCTACCGCCGCGCGGACGCTATCGTTAGCAGTTTGCCTAATCTGGCCCCTCACGTCCGACATAAGCTGGGACATGACAAACCTGTTGCCTACCTGCCCATGGGTTTTGATCCTGAGTTCTATGCTCCAGCGCCGCCTTCGCCGAAAGGCCAAGAGACCATCCGACAGTTGCAGACATTGAAGGATAAGTTTGTCGTTGGATACATAGGAACGATAGGCCTGGCCAACGCGCTTGAAGAACCGCTGCGAGCCTTCCGCGACTTGCAACGGTCTCATCCTAATATTCATCTGGTCATCGTAGGTGATGGTCCGCTGAGTCAAAAGTATCAGGCCGAGTATAGCGGCCTAGGCAATATTCATTTTTTTGATCGACATCCCAAGAGCGACTTACCCTATTTGCTCGAGCACATGCAGGTAGTCATTAGCCCCTGGCTGGATCGCTCCATTTACCAATTTGGGATCAGCCCAAACAAGTGGATTGACTACTTGGCCGCAGCCAAACCGATCCTTGCCTGTCTGAGCGGATTCCGGTTTCTGTTGGACGAGCAACGTTGCGGATGGTTCATTCCACCACAGGATTGTGCGGCGTTTCAAGCTGGCGTCATCAGGGCCTATCAGACTCCGGCAAGTGAACTGACGGCGATGGGGCAACGCGGTCAAAAATACTTGAAGGAAAACTTGACATACGACGTTTTGGCAGCGCGGCTGCGTGAAATTATCGACCAGGTTGTGGCGGGACCATGCGGCAGTTGACAATCTACCGTAGCGATCGTCGCCAGAGGCTGGTCTTGCCTGGGATTTACCGTCTGGCGACGGCCGCTTCAGTTCGGCCGCTTGCCTGACAGGACACTTGGAAAACTCCCATTGCTAAAACGAGCCATTGATATTGCGGTTGCCGCAGGGGCCATCCTGCTGTTTTCGCCGCTGCTGGCGATCATCGCACTGGCGATTGTTCGCAGCTTGGGCAAGCCGGTGCTCTTTTCGCAGCAACGACCCGGAATCAAGGGACAACCCTTTTGGATGTTCAAGTTTCGCACCATGACCGATGCACGCGACGCCGAAGGTCACCTCTTGCCCGACGATCAACGTTTGAATCGCCTGGGTAAGTTTCTGCGTTCCAGCAGCCTGGATGAACTGCCTGAACTGTGGAACGTACTCAAAGGCGACATGAGTCTGGTTGGACCGCGACCGTTATTGATGCAGTATCTGCCCCTGTATACACCTCGGCAGGCTCGGCGCCACGATGTGCGCCCTGGCATTACCGGTTGGGCGCAGATTAACGGTCGTAACGCGCTAACTTGGGAACAAAAGTTTGAATACGACGTATGGTACGTTGAGAATCAGTCGCTGTGGCTAGACTTGAGAATCTTGGCCTGCACCATTTTCAAGGTCTTAGGTCGACAAGGAATTTCTGCCCCCGGACACGTCACGGCAGACTTTTTTCGAGGTAGCCCCGATGAAAACGGCTGATGACTCACCACCAAGGCTGTCACCAAATCATCTCCAACGTAAAATGACGACTCGGAGCCCTTGGAATTGAATCACGATACTGATCAAAAACTGACTGCGGTCACCAAGCACCTCAACGAGGTGCTTCGAGTCTCGCAGCGCCCGCCGGTGAGCCGGTTGACGCCAACGCTGCGTTTACGTCAAGACCTGGGCCTGGATTCTCTTGAGCTGGCCGAGTTCACCGTGCGGTTGGAAGCCGAGTTTGGCGTCGACATCTTCCGCGATGGCCTAGTCAATACGGTAGGTGAAGTGCTAGATCGACTTGGCGCGGACTGATCTAATCGCCTAGCACGCAACCCTTAGCACTCGCTGCATTTTGAAGTTCCATGCTGTTCTTAATTAGTCCCACAGGGGATGTTCAATTTGGTTACGATCGACTGCTGGACGATTTGATTCGTGGAACAGCGTTGGTACCAAGTGGTGATGCGACCTCGGATCTATACGCCGAACTGGTTTATTGGTTGGGAAGCATTCTGCGATGTCGGCCAGAAGTGCGCTGGAATGGAACCGTATCGCGCGATTTGGCGGAGAATCATCGCGACGAGTTGCCGGAGAAAACTAGAAAAGCCTTAGAAAGCGCGAACTTCTCCAACCCTCAGTCGAACCTGGCCCCATGGCGAGAACCGTTTCTCCGGTCAACCAGCCGAATTCTGCTGGAGACATCGGGGTCCAGCGGCCATCCCAAACGTGTCTGGCACTCGATGCAGTCCCTAACACGCGGTGCCAAATTGTCCGCCAAACATCGTTCAGCAGTCTGGGGTTTGACCTATCCCACGGATCACTTAGCGGGTATTCAAGTATTGTTCCAAGCGATACTGAACAGGAATCCCCTTGTGAATTTGTATCGGGCCAGCGCCGCCGATGTGCATCGCGCGCTACAGCGCTGGAAAATTACGCACGTCAGTTGCACTCCCACATTTCTGCGGATGTTGTTGTACGATACCTACGTGCACCCGCACTTGGAACGGTTAACGACTGGTGGCGAACGGTTGGATGCTCAACTGCTGGAACCGATTGCCCGAATGTTTCCGCACGCTCGGCTGACCAACATTTATGCGTCCACTGAAGTTGGATCGTTATTGGTCAGCCATAACGACGGTTTTGTGATCGGCGACCAATTGTTGGATCGAGTTCGCATCGTGGACGGGCAATTGTACCTGCACGACAGTTTGAAAGTTGACAGCCACGATGAATACGATTTTGCAATTGAGCCCAGCGGTTCCACAAGCCAGATGGACGGATTTTGGGCGACTGGCGATCAGGTCGAGATCATCCACGACCAGCCGCTGACCATCCGCTTCTTGGCTCGTAGTCATGAAGGGTTCAACGTGGCCGGCTTTCGTGTTGACCCGGTACGGTTGGAGGCAATTGCTAGAACGCATCCTCAAGTGGCAGATGCTCGCTTCTATGGCATCCCCAATTCAGTCACGGAACATCTGGTTGCCTGTGATTTGGTGCCGGTCCAAGGCGGTCAACCGCCTGAGGTATCGCAGTGGCAAGATTGGTTTCGACCGCAAGTTGCGCGCCACGAAGTACCTCGCGTCGTGCGTTGGGTGCGTGCGCTCGACACCACGGACTCTGGCAAAGTAAAGCGCAGTTAGCATGAAACACGTGCTCGTTACAGGCGGATCGCAGGGACTTGGTCTGGTGATTGTCGAGCGCCTACTGAGTCAGGGGTGGCGGGTTACATCGGTTCAGCGAACGACCAGCAGTCCATTACAGTGCTTGTCGGACGAGTATCCGGATCGGTTGCGTGTATTCAATATCGATTTGACGGATACAGCAGCGATCGAACCACAATTTCGCGACGTTTGGTTTCCGGAAAACCAGCCCGTCGATGGTTTGGTGAACAATGCTGGCATGGCCTACGATGACTTGGTCAGCAATTTGAATGTAGATCAATTGGATGCGATGATGCGCTTGAACGTGTACGCTGCCATGGCGTTATCGCGGGCTGTCATTCGTCGGTTGCTGTTGGTTGGATCGGCAGGTTCTATCGTCAATGTGTCGTCTGTATGCGCTCACACCGGCTACAAAGGCTTGGCTATGTATGCCGCCACCAAGGGGGCGCTCGAGGCGTTTTCGCGGACTGCTGCACGTGAATGGGGTGGTCGGCGCATTCGTTGCAACTGTGTGGTTCCAGGATTCATGGAAACCGCCATGTCGCAAGGACTGAGCAGCGATCAGCGCCAACAGATTTATCGACGCAATGCGCTGCACTCTGCCACTGATCCGCAATCCGTCGCGGCTACCGTCGAATTCCTACTGTCTGATTCTGCCGCCTCAATCACTGGGCAGAATATCGTTGTTGATGCCGGAACAATCTAAGGCCAGCGCTCCGAGGTGTAGCTACGCTCACGGACTCTGTAGCTACGCATGCCAGAGCGAGGTTGATCTCAGATCCAGCGTCTGGCGACGGCGGCTACTATTGAACCTTTCCCCATTCTCCGTTTTCACGTATTGATTAGTGTCATGCGCAAGAACATCATAATTTTTGGCGATCGTACTGCGGCCGAGATGTTGGCTGTGGCCCAGGAAGTTTGCCGTGACCAATTTCGGCAAGTAGAGACTTGTTTTGTGAACCCCGAAAATGTCCACTTCGATCCACAGTGCAAATTGTTGCAGGAACCGGCGTCGGAGGTCGACTACTTGATTGGCGTCCTGGACTTGAACCTCAAATTGCGCATCGAACAGGTCTGCCAATCTCGCGGCTATCGCCCCTGGACGCTGATACATCCCTCGGCCTATGTGGCTGCCTCGGCTAAGATCGGGCCAGGATGTTTTATCGCTCCACATGCTGCCATTGGAATTGAAGCCGATATTGGGGAGCACACGATTGTTCATTTCCACGCCTCGATTGGGCACGGTGCCCGACTTGGCCGACATTGCGCCATCCTGCCGGGAGCTAGAATCAGCGGTCGTGTCCACTTGGAGGACGGCGTGCTGGTGGGCTCGAACGCCTTCATTTACCAGGGAACAACCGTGGGTGCGCAAGCTCAGATTGACGCGTTAACCTATGTCAAAGACGATTTGGCGCCGCGACGTGTCGTCTCGGTTCGTCGGGGCGCGAATCATGATCAATAACCAAGCGAGCGTCGGTGTCGGGCCACAGCCTATCAGATTTTCAACGAGTCAGTGAAACACAGATCGTGAATAAGATATTTTTGTCACCACCTTGCATGTTGGGCAATGAGCGTCAGTTGTTACTGGACGCCTTTGACTCCAACTGGATTGCTCCACTTGGGCCGCATGTCGATGCCTTTGAACGTGAGTTTGCACAGCGCGTGCACATGCCGCATGCAGCCGCTCTTTCCAGTGGCACGGCAGCACTGCACTTAGCGCTGCTGGCGTTAGGCGTTAGACCTGACGATGAAGTGATCACTTCGTCGTTTACGTTCGCGGCCACCGCCAACGCCATTACGTACGTCGGAGCACGCCCAGTGTTTATTGACAGCGACCGGTCGAGTTGGAACATGGACCCCAATCTGTTGCGAGACGAGCTGGTTGATTGCCGTCAGCGCAATCGACTGCCGGCAGCCATCCTGGCCGTGGACATTCTGGGACAATGCTGCAACTACACGGCGATCGAAGAAATATGCCGAGAATTCGGGGTGCCGCTGATCGAAGATGCTGCTGAAGCCCTAGGAGCAACCTTGGCTGGCAGACCTGCAGGAAGCTTTGGATTGTTGTCCTGCTTTTCATTTAACGGAAACAAAATTATCACGACCAGCGGTGGCGGTATGTTGGTCGGTCGCGACGCCGAAACCGTTCAACACATCCGATTCCTGGCTACTCAAGCCCGCGATCCCGCTGCGCACTATGAGCACTCACACATCGGCTATAATTATCGCATGAGCAACCTCCTGGCCGCCGTCGGCCGAGGACAATTGGCTACCCTGGATCAACACGTGGCGCGACGTCGGGCGAATTTTGAGCAGTACGTAAAACTACTGCAGGGCAGTCCTGGGATCGCCTTCATGCCGGAAATCCCTGGCGGACGTTCGACTCGTTGGCTAACCGTGGTGTTGGTCGATCCGGACCTGTTTGGCCGTGATCGCGAGTCGATTCGGCTTGAGCTGGAAGCTCATCAAATCGAGTCGCGGCCGGCCTGGAAGCCCATGCATTGCCAGCCTATCTTCCGCAACTGTCGTAGCCGCGGTGGCCAAGTTTCGGAAGAGATTTTCCGTCTGGGACTGTGCCTACCAAGCGGTAGCTCGTTACAAACCGAGGATATTACGCGAATTGTGCAGGTCATGACGAATAACCGCGTAGCATCTTCGCTGATTGGAAACAGCTAGATGGCTGAGGTAGGTTGCCAATTGGACATTTTCGAGCACAATTGACGATTGAGGCGGTTTTCTGGACCTTCTGCGAACCTGAAGACAGTCGACTGTCCCTTGGACCACTGCCCGGAACATTCTGTAGTATGTTGTCCGTATCTACCCCGCAAGAATCAAATTCCCATCGGACTAGTTCGTTCAGTAACTTTCATTGTTTTTCAGAACGTCGCGTCCGCCTTACTTAGCAGCCAATGGCTGCGGAGCTTCATTTAGTTATGAGTAGTCTGGCTCAAGAGTCACCTTTCAATGTGAGTTCGCAATCGCCGATTGGAGAACGTTGGCGAGGCTTTTTCCAATCGCCTGTGGATTGGGTATTGGTCAGCGGACTTGTCGGCTTGGCTCCATTGCTGTATTCGGAAGCCAAGTCGCTGTGGTACCTCAAACACTACCAGTTTTTCCCGATGGCTTGGGCAGCGTTCGTTGCCATTCTCCTGCTGCGCGGACAATTGGCCAATTCCGTCAGTCGTGGACGGAAGATCATCGGTACTGCAGGTCTGACGTTTACAGTGGGCATCTCTGTATTAGCAGTGCTGCTGTATTATCCTAAGGTCGCCCATATCGCTGTCATTGGGCTGCTCATGGGTTGGATGCTGCTGCGGCTGAAGAATCCATGGTACGAGTGCGTGGCATGGACCGCATTGCTGTTGGTGACCGTCCGACTACCCGTCACGTTGGACCAGAATTTGATTCATGGATTGCAGACTCGCTCTTCGCAGTCTGCCAGCGCCTTGCTCGACCTGACCTCGATCCCGCATTTGGCAACCGGCAATGTGATCGAGATTAAGCCCGGCAAGCTGTTTGTGGAGGAGGCGTGCAGCGGCGTCGATAGCTTTTACGCCTTGATGGCCGTAGCCATCATGCTGTGTGTTTGGCAGCGGCGCGGACTATTGGTCAGCCTGTTGACACTTGCAGCAGTACCGCTGTGGGCCTGGTTTGGCAATGTCGTTCGTTTGTACATATTGACTCTGCTGTATAACAATTTTGACATTAACCTGACCGAAGGCTGGCAACACACCGTTTTAGGATTGGTAATTTTCTCGCTGGCCTTCGGTGGCCTGCTATCGATGATGGAGGCTCTCAACCGGCTTTTCGGTCCGTTGCCGGGTGGCGAAACCAACACCGATTGGGCGCACTGGTTGTATAACGTAGTGGTCAGTTGGCCCGATAGCTTCGCAGACGATGCTGCTCCTGCCAGTAGCGCTGGTACATCGGCTAACCTGACCAGTGGTGCATCCTCAAACAATGCGGCCGCTCGACCAGGCGGCTTGGGACTGGCTCTGCCGGTTCTGGGAGTCGTTGCGTTTCTAATATGTGGTGCAGTTTCGGCCGCTCCGTTGGTGGGCCTTGGCAAGAACCAGGCCACCAGATCCCCCGGATTCGATCGTGGTGAGGTTGCTGCAACCTTTGCCGAAGACAATCTGCCAGCCGATTTCGAAGGGATGGTCCGTAAGGCCTTCGAAGTCTCCCATCGCGAGCGCAATAGCATGTTCGGTGCGCACTCGGCTACTTGGACATTTCAAGACAAGGGACGCGATATTGTCCTCTCTCTGGACTTTGCATTTACGGTCTTCCACCCGTTGGAGGTCTGCTACATCTCGACCGGTTCGAAGGTCGTTGGCGAAATCGAACAGTTCGAGTATCAGACAGACTTAGGCACGCAGTTTGCCAGTTCAGTACAGTTGTTAGACTTGTTCGGCGAGCAATCCCACTTGATTTACACTGAGTTTACCGACGAAGGAATTTCGGCTGAGCGCATGGACAATCTCTCGCTAACAGCATTCTTCAATAAAGGTATCTTTGAGAAGTCTTTGGGGCCGCTATTTCAATTGCAGATTTTGATACCGGACGCATCCAGCTTGTCCGATGCAGAGAAAGACCGCTATCGCGATATACTTATCAAAGCGCGTGAGAAACTGCTTCCTAAAATTAAGCAATTGACATCGCCCGGATCTGCGCCAGTCGCCCTGCCGCAGGATTCAGTTCCGGCGGATTCCGCCCCGGAGAGCACGGCTCCGGTAGACGCCGCGAATAGTTAGCACTTGGATGTCTGCTCAGAACACGGGGCGGGTGTCGCCATGCGCTGTCGGAATTCTTTTGTGTAATTGAGGGAATTTTCCGATCGCAACTCCGGGTCTGCGTGAACGGGGATTCCCGCAGCACAGGTATGTGCAGCGGATTCCCTCAGACGAAATATCCGAATCTGGCTGCACAACCGAATCATTGCACCAACGTCGACTGGACTCATTGAGTTTACTGAACACCGGTCATTGAATGCTGTCCCAAGCGAATTAGGCTGAAGACTTGAAATCCTACGTTCCCAGTACTTCCAGCCCGAAAATCATGAATATTTGCTGCATTGGTGCGGGATATGTGGGCGGCCCGACCATGGCGATGATCGCCAAGCAGTGCCCCGATGTCAGCGTGAATGTTGTCGATTTGAATCAATCGCGGATTGACGCATGGAATTCTGAGCAATTACCAATTTATGAGCCGGGGCTGGACGAAGTTGTCCGCGCGGCGCGGGGTCGCAATCTCAGCTTTTCAACAGACGTGGA
This sequence comes from Pirellulaceae bacterium, assembly GCA_019636385.1. Classification (NCBI taxonomy): domain Bacteria; kingdom Pseudomonadati; phylum Planctomycetota; class Planctomycetia; order Pirellulales; family Pirellulaceae; species Pirellulaceae bacterium. The sequence goes on from JAHBXT010000007.1 coordinate 108,378, forward strand.
TGGGGCCATAGACCAGGCCCAAATGATCTTTATCTGCGTGAACACACCCACCAAGACGTTTGGCATCGGTGCAGGACGTGCTGCAAACCTGGAGTACATAGAAAAGTGCGCTCGACGCATTGCGCGCGTCTCTCATGGACACAAAATTGTCGTCGAAAAATCGACATTGCCAGTGAGAACCGCCGAAGCTGTTAAACAAATCCTGTCGATCACGGACAACGGGGCCACTTTTGAGGTTTTGAGCAATCCAGAATTTCTAGCGGAAGGAACCGCGATCGACGATCTTATGAACCCGGATCGGGTACTGATCGGAGGTGAATCGTCGACAGCCATTGAGGCCTTAGCTGGTATCTATTCGCGCTGGGTACCACGTGAACGCATCCTGACGACCAATCTCTGGAGCAGCGAACTTTCCAAGTTGACGGCCAACGCATTTTTGGCACAGCGTGTTTCATCCATCAATGCCATTTCAGCGCTGTGTGAAGCCACCGGTGCTGACGTGGACGAAGTAGCGCGGGCCATCGGCACAGATTCTCGCATCGGCCCCAAATTCTTGAAGGCCTCGGTGGGCTTTGGCGGCAGTTGCTTCCAAAAGGACATTCTGAATCTGGCGTATCTGTGCGAGTATTTTGGACTGCAGGAAGTCGCGAATTACTGGCAGCAGGTTGTTTCGCTGAACGACTATCAACGCCGACGTTTTGCACAAAACATAGTGCGCACGCTGTTCAACACGGTCTCGAACAAGCGCATTGCCATGTTGGGTTGGGCTTTCAAGAAGGACACGAACGATACGCGTGAATCGGCTGCTATCTACGTTTGCCGTGACCTGTTGAATGAACGAGCCCAAGTCCACGTTTTCGATCCGCGCGTCGAGCGTGATCAAATCCTCGCGGATATTCGGCAGTCAATGTCGGATGCCGAAGGTCATATCTCGCCGGCTGCTGTCGAACTGATCTCCGACAATTTAGTAGTTGAGCCAGACGTGTATCAGGCCACCGGCGGCGCTCATGCAATCGCCGTGATGACCGAGTGGGATCAATTTCGTACCTTGGACTTCCAACGAATTCATCGCTCGATGCAAAAGCCGGCCTTTATTTTCGACGGGCGCAATATCCTGGATAACGACCAACTAACGCAGATCGGATTCCAGGTCTACTCGATCGGGCGCGGCCGTAGCGCCTGAACCGTCTTCTGCCTCGGCATCCCACCCGGGATTGAACGCCGATAGCAATTGTCGCCCACGATAGATCGCTAGTACGATCTGCGGTGACAAATTTATTGGACAGGACGCGGTGGGAAATGCCAGACAAGTCTGCTGGTCGGCGATCCCAACAGCAATCTGCTCGTCGCGCTTGATCTTGGCCAGCAAAGCTGGCTGACCCAATAAGTAGGTCAGCGCTATCGGCTGAACGATTTGGTAGCCGGCATCGGTCAACACATCGCTCAGCCGGTGCGCTTCACGTTGCTGCTGTACATTCCAATGTTCGGCGGCAACTTCGTAAATCTCTTCGTGATCCAATTGCCAACCGGCAAACGCCGCGTAGGCATCTTCTAGGATCAGCCCAGTCAATATGTCGGCAAAGGAATGCACCAGCGGGCCGGCGATTCCCAGGTTGACCAGCTCGCGATCAGGCAGTTGATATCTGTAGCGGAACAGATAGCAGTCGCGAGGTTCTTCAAACCCTGGCCAATACAGTGTCCGACTATCAACCAGCTCGATTGCCTGCGGCCCGACGGCAAACTGCATTGGACTAGCCAGCCAAGTCGCCAATTCGGACTCGGCCAAGGCCGCTGGGTGGAGATACCGCTGGTCGATTCGATCGGCTATTTCCAGTTCTTCTGCGTATTGTACAGCCTGGCGACGCGCCACCGGGTCGCTGGCCAGTTCAATCAAGCGTTCCACTCCTCGGGCATCTCCCAGACGCGCCAAAGCGGCCGCCGCTTCTGTCTGAATGCGTCGGTGCGGTAAGTCCAAGGCCTCGGCAAGTGCCGCCGTGGCCTCTGGAACACCCATCAATCCCAGCCCATCACATAGCGAGACGCATAACGCGGTGCTGTCGGCTAATATCCGTTGCACCTCTTCGACTTGCTCGCCATACGATCTGGGGTCTCGAGCCAGTTTCTCCAAGCGAATACACAGTTGCCGCAACAATTCAACCAGGCTGGCTTGCATGTGTAGAAGCGGATGCCGCTTCAATCGCCGCGATCGAACAGCATGATTTGCCAAGTCCAGAATGACGGTGCACAGCACCGGCTTGGTGAGCGAGTCATCTTCTAATCGCTCGAAGAAAAACTCCAGCGGCGCGCTATCCAGTTTCCATAACGGACTTAACCCCAGGCCCACCAGCGTCCATTGAGGAGGCGGTTGGCGATTTAATGCAAACGCCAATGCCGCCAATGATTCTTCGTCAGCCTGAGCAGCCAGGCATTGCAGAACATGCGCTGCCGCTACACTGTCACGGCTGGAAAGATCAAAATACAGTTGCGACAGCGTAGCGGCACTCACTGGCGAGTCGCCCTGGTCGGTGGTTGCGGGTGAAAATCCCCGAGCGCCAGCGACTAAGCGGCTGGCGATAGCCTGAAGAATCTTGCGAATGCGCTCCCCACGCGCTCGGTCTTCCAGGTCGTTACCCCCGAAAGCGCGATCTTCAATGACAATGGGTTGGAGGGCTTCGCACAGCACTTCTAACTCGCCGGGACTAGCCAGCCCTAACGTCTGCCCCAGTTCTGGCGGCCCTGAAGCCCCCACGGCTTCATCGCCGCGAATCCAAGCCAGCGTTTGTTGAAACCAACTCTGTGGGATCGTCAACGTAGTACCCTGTAGTTGAAAAGCTCGCCACTGCGCTCCGCCAGCTTGGCTGCGGCACACCACCAGCGCCGCGGAAGTCTAGGTGCTGTAAAAACCTTGGAGTGCTCGACGCTCGATGTCCAGTAGCTTATCCAGCCGCAGTTGATGGCGTGGCTGGGGCGTGTAGCGGGCGGCCAAGAAACTGCCAACAATCTCTTTGGCCAACTCACTGCCAATAATGCGTGCCCCAATGCACAGGACGTTCATATCGTCGTGCTCAACCCCCTGTCGCGCCGAGTAGGTATCGTGACAAACGCAGGCGCGAATGCCGGGAATCTTGTTGGCGGTCACACTCACACCGACGCCGCTACCGCACACCAAAATCCCGCGCTCAGCCCGACCACGAAGCACCTCCAAGGCCACCTTCTCTGCAAAATCGGGAAAATCACAGGGGCTATCGCTGTGCGGACCGCAGTCGTTGACGTTGAACCCTTGGTCCCGAAGCTGCTCGGCTAGCAGGGATTTGAGGCTGAATCCGGCGTGGTCCCCGCCGATTGCGACTGACGTCTTGGCTGCGGATTCAGGGCGATTACGACTACTTGGCGTACTGTCCGGCATGGCAACTTAGAAATTGGCTACAAGATGGTAAGGATGATCCAATAAAATCTGGGTTCCACGGCGGTTCAGTGTACTCAACAGGCGACCTTTTACGAGGCGTCAGGTGGGCGCCAAGCCGGTGAGCGCTGAAATTGCCGGAAATTGCCGACCGACCAAGGGTCACTGACATTGCCGTTCAGTGCGGCTGGTGTTAGATTGTGCGGTTCGTCTCTCCTGAGCGTTTTCAGGCCGGATTGTTCCGGTCGGCCAGGCTGGGAACTCACCCCTTTTTGAACCTCTCAACCGCACTTCGGATTGGTAAATCAGTGGAGTGGCCTAGCCACTCGACGTAGCGCTGCCCGACGTAAGGCCATCTAATGCCATGCCACTGGATGTGCTGCACCACTGGGTGCACTGCGATTGTGTGGCCTGCTGTGGCCTTCTGCCAAGCGGGCCAACTGTAGCCAATCGTGTGGCAACTAGCCGCGTGTCGCCCGACGGCCTAGTAAAAGCCAAGCGTTACCCCGACCGTCACCATGCCGTCCACAGAGGCTCACTGTTTAGGAAATCTATGGTAAATCGCAATCTTATTCGCTCATTGGAAGATGACTCCATCGCTTTGCAGCTCGATTCTTTGCTGCCCGAGGATCAATTAGACGACATGATCCTGCCAACTCTGGAGGATCTGAATCGTCAGTTCGACGTCAATCAAATCGTCGACGGCACCATCGTAGAAGTCAACGGCGAATTTGTGGTAATCGACGTGGGCTTTAAGAGCGAAGGCGCTATCAATATCAGCGAATGGGAAGGCGATGCCGAGCAGCCCATCCCCGGCACAACCATCAAGGTACTTATCGAAGAAATGGAAGATTCGTTGGGACCCGCCAACGATATCCACGGCATGATTTCGCTCAGCAAGCGGAAGGCCGAAAAGATACTGGAATGGGAAAAGATGATGTCCCAAGTCAAGGAGGGCCAGGTCGTGACTGGCACCGTGACTCGGAAGATCAAAGGCGGCCTGTTGGTGGATATCGGCGTCAATGTCTTTTTGCCTGCCAGCCAAGTCGACATTCGTCGCCCCAACGATATCGCCGACTACATCGGTCGGGTGGTTCAGTGCGAAGTCTTGAAAATCGACGAGACCCGACGCAACATCGTGGTCAGCCGCCGTTCGCTGATCGAACGCCAGCGAGAAGAAGACCGCGAACACCTGCTGGGCGAATTGGAAGTCGGTCAGATTCGCAAGGGCGTCGTCAAGAATATCGCCGACTTCGGTGCCTTCGTGGACTTGGGCGGTATCGACGGCCTGCTACACATTACCGACATGAGCTGGGAGCGCATTGGACATCCGTCGGAAATGGTGGCCATCGACCAAGAGATCGAAGTCAAAGTGCTGCAGATCGATCGCGAAAAACAAAAGATTGCCTTGGGATTGAAGCAGAAGCAAAACAATCCATGGGACAATATCGTGGACAAATATCCGGTTGGCTCCGTCATCAAGGGCGAAGTGGTCAACGTGATGAGCTACGGCGCGTTCGTCAAGCTGGAGCCGGGTATCGAAGGCTTGGTACATATCAGCGAAATGTCTTGGACGCGACGAGTCAGCGATCCCAAGGAATTGGTGGCTGTGGGTGACCAAATCGAGGTCAAGATTCTGGGTGTCGATCCGGTCGGTCAGCAGTTGTCGCTGGGTATGAAGCAGACTATGTCCAACCCGTGGGATACGATCCTCGAGCGTTATCCCGAAGGCAGCATTGTGTCTGGCAAAGTTCGCAATCTAACCAATTACGGTGCGTTCATTGAACTGGAACAGGGCATCGACGGACTGTTGCACGTCTCCGATATGTCGTGGACTCGCAAGATCAGCCATCCTAGCGAGCTGGTGGAAAAGGGTACCGAACTCAAGTGTCGTGTGCTGTCGGTGGACAATGACCGCCGGCGCATCGCACTAGGACTCAAGCAGCTTGACGAGGATCCATGGGTAACCAGCATCCCCGCCAAGTATCAGGCCGGTTTGAAGATCACAGGCAAGGTCACCAAGATCACCAATTTCGGGGTGTTTGTTGGTTTGGAGGATGGCCTGGAGGGCCTGCTGCACATTTCTGAGCTTTCCGACGATAAGATCGAAAACCCCGAAGAGCTGGTGAAGGTCGGCGATGATCTGGAAGTGAAAGTGCTTCGTGTCGACGCGGATGAACGCAAGATCGGCCTGTCACGCAAGCGACTCAATTGGGCCGCCGAGCAAGAAGAAGCCGCCGCTCGCGAAGAACAGCGGCAGCAGCAAATCGCTGAAGCCAAACAGCCGCAAGAACTCAAAGGTGGCCTAGGCAGCGACGGTCCGCTGATCTCAACCGGCTCAAGCAAGGACAGCAACAAGTAGTCCAAGTCCGCTTAGCTACGTTCAGGCGGGCAGGCAACGGCTGTCTACGTTCGACAGAACGTGGACAGCCCAAGTAGGGCAAGTGTGGCTTGTCTTCCAAGAATCTGCTTCGTCAGCAGACTTTGACTCTTTTGTTGATAGCTGTCTGAATCTGCCACTGCGGACTTATTTGTTGAGCCTTGAGCACCGCTCGCAAGTATTGACGGATCTCAATGTGGCGATAGATGACTGCTATCAGCAACATGGCATCGAAATGGCATTTCCCTAGCGCGATTTGCACATTCGTAGCGTGCCCCATCAAGCTTCCGCAGCAGCCACGTTTCTCGGCCTTGCCGAGACCGATACTGCAGAGGCATAAGAAACCGGGGCTGTACACGGGCAATCCAACCCGCCTTCACAAGGCGGGCGTGATGCGGCCTGAAGCCCATGAAATTGATCCTCTGGATCTTGATTGCCTACCGGAATCAGCCCTACATCGGCTCGGAGCGTACGGCTATGGGGTGGCCGAGCTGATGGAGCAGATCGAAAGTAAAGATGCCAGAATTATGACCGTCGGAAAAGTGTATGCTGTAAGCATAGTTGCCGATCGGATGCATGCGCACAATCTCTAGCGGCTGCAACTCGGCGGGCGATAGTACTGGCATCGAAATGCTGGCCATTGGCTTCTGCAATTGTCCACTGGATTTTTCGCGACAGACCGCACAGGGACAGGCATCTCGCAGTTGACGGGGCAAATACCGCCGACGGTCGCCATTGCTCCAAGCAATCTCGATGCCGTCTGCTAACTTGTGTATTGCCACCGGAATGACGCTCATGTGCTTAATATAAGCCTGGCACATGAACAGCCAACTCCCCCACCTGTCTTCAGTGCAGGTAAAATTGGGAGGGAATCAACCAATCGCCTCTTGGGCTAGGAGCAGGCTGTCCGTTCCTACCTGAGGCCACTTGTGCCGGTGGTGGACCGGCGCAAGACCGATCCAATCCCTGTCGAAGTTGTGCCTATCGTTAACCAACATTGCGACAGACAGCCAGGATATAACGCGGCCCCGCTGAATCCCGTCCTTCAAAGCCTGCTAACCGATATCAAATGTTAGATGCCTTTCAACCCGACGCACCCAAGCCTTCTTCCTATCGCAGCCTAATGAGGCGCCAGGATGCAGGGCTTTCATATCTTGAGCTTGGGGATGCCGTTTCGCCAATTACCGTTATAGCCAACCAAACGATTGCCGATGGTCTGGAAGATCAGTGTTTGGCTCAGGCAATCAATGCTCGTTTAGCACCCGGCGTTTCGCAGGTTGTCATCAACCCGGATGCTCATCTGGGTTACGGGGCTCCGGTAGGCTGTGTGATGGTCTCGCCGACACATATTTATCCCGGACCCGTTGGCGTGGACATCAAGTGCTCGATGAGCCTGCTGCAGACCAACATCGAGGCCCAGGCGATCGCGGATCGTCGAGTTCGCCGCGAACTGATTCGTGCCATCGGCCAACGCATTCCAACTGGAGCCGGACGCGGATCGCGCGATGTTCCCAAGAGCCGAAAGATCGACGAGCGGTTGGGATTTGAAGCCGCTTCCACGGGCGGCTCAAAGAACGTCCTGCGCAAGCTGGGAATACCCAGCGATTGGGCCGAACGCTGCGAGGATTCCGCGCACTGTGGCCCCGATGGCTCATACGATTCGATCGCGGTTCGTCTGGAACGGCTGGTACGCGACAAGCTTTCCAAGTTCGCTCAGCAGTCAGCTCAGTTGGGTTCCTATGGAGGCGGCAATCATTTTGGTGAGTGTGAAGTTGTCTACTTGAGCGATGATCCAACCTACCGAGCCATCGGTGAAGGCTTCGGCTTGCAGCATGGTAAGATAGCCTTTTTGTCCCACTGCGGTTCGCGTGGGCTGGGACACACTTTGGCCACTCATCAGTTTTCTACGCTCAAGAATCGCTTTAAAAAGAAGCGTATTGGATTCCCGGGAGGCGACGCTGACATGGTGTATGCCGAAGTTGGCTCGCCAGAAGCCTACGACTATTTGTGTGACATGGCGCTGGGAGCGAACTTTGCCACGGTCAACCACCTGCTCATCAATCAACTTGTTCTGGAGGCATTCCAGCAAGTGTTGCCAGGGACACAAGGTCAGTTGATCTACTTCATCAGCCACAATATCGCTCGCCAAGAAACCGTGGATGGCCAATTGCAGTGGGTTCATCGCAAAGGGGCCACGCGAGCCATGCCAGCCGGGCATCCCGAACTGGAAGGCACACCGTTTGCAACCACGGGGCATCCGATTTTGTTGCCAGGAAATCCTCGCGATGGATCGGCGATCATGGTGGCATTGCCCGGCGCACAGCGGGCCTGCTATTCCGTCAATCACGGAGCCGGTCGAGCGATGTCTCGCAGAGGCGCCAAGCGCAGTCTAAATCAGCAGCAGGTGGACAGCGAACTGTTGGCCTGTGACATCTTGAGCAATTGCCGGACCTACCCGCTAGACGAAGCCCCCAGCGCCTACAAGAACTTCCACGAAGTCCTAAGCAGCGTGCGAGCCGCTGGATTGGCTGAATCCGTAGCCCGATTGGACGCGCGATTCGTAATTAAGGATAGCTCCGATCCTGATGACTGAACCGCAGTCTAGTCATGGCAATGTTCGCTAGAAGGTGAGATCGCGCAACTGGGAAATGAGCTAGGTTCACAGTATGTGGCTGAAGGCACTGACTCCCCAAACTTGAGAAACTGAGGGCTCATGTGCAGCGAGTATTCCGAGTACCCGAAGTCGGCACCATGCAGCTTCAGGAAAGTGGCTGCGGATGCCGAATAGAGTGGATGTCGACTCCGCATCTTTCACAACGCTAGCATCGTTGTGTACTCGTAATGAAAAGTCTCCATGTCGCTCCACTCACCGATGTCCTTGGTGCGAGAACTTATCTACCAGCCGAATTTGGCCGCATGGCTGTGGATGGGAATGCTGGCATTCCCTGTCCTGATGCTGGCTGACCAGCCATCGGTCAAGTCCGATGGAGTGGTATCCATTCAATTGAAGCGCAGTACCAGCGCTGTAAAGCCTGTTGAATCTTCCGGGGGTACCGTCAATGAAGCAACTGCCGCCGCACGTGCTCCTGAATCAAACACAACCAATGACATTTCAACCGACAGACTGCTTCTGGATGCTGCAACCCCCGGGCTTCAGCTAATCGCGCCCAGTGGCGATCACATAGGCAGCACCCCATCAGGAGCAATGGTTGCTGACCAAGGTCCGGTGCCGGCCGCGAATTCCAATATCTACCGCAAAACGCTTAGCGATACTCTTGATAGTACAGTTCGACTCAAGAGATTTCCGCCGCCGTCAGCGGCCGTGGGATCGCCACCCGCCGCAGCCGGACCGCTTTACGCGTCGCAATTCGATTCTGCACGAACGATGCCAGAGACCCTCACTCCACAGGGCAAGCCGACACTTCAGGCCAGCGAAACTGCTGACTCCGCCTCACAAGTTCACATACTGAACGAATATTTTCTGATGGATGCGGCTGCCACTCCAAGCAAATTCACCTCCGACCAATGGGCGGGGTTCGAAACGGAATCCGATGTCAATTCAGATACTGTAGTCGATGATGCAAATGATCCTGAATCGAGCGATTGGCAGTTAGACACGGGGACTGATTCAATTGCAGACCAGCCTTCAGAGTTTGCAGCCGACCGGTCCAGGGGCGAGTCGAACGAAATCCAAGCTTCGGACGGTCGAGAATCCACGCAGGAGTGTCCAGGTGGTGAAGTGGACTGCAGTGGTGCTGTGGCGCATCTGCCGACGCAGCCGGACGACGTTCCGCTGGAACAAGAGGAACATCCGTTTGACGCTCCGGCCGCCAAAGCCACCAAGACCGAACGTCGCCTGGAAACTGCCGGTCGCTCAAACGCTGTCGGATTTAGCGATGCTGAATTGGAAATGATGCGTCGCATTGATCAATGCTTGGACTACTTCCGCACGCATCCGGAAAACATCGTTCGCCGCGGCCCTTGGGCGTTGATGCACACGATCCTCCCCTTTGGGGTTGAATCGGAAGTTTTAGCCGGCAAACAGCGCGCCAACACGATTGGGTGGCTCTGCCACAATGGAGTCTGTGCTCGACAGCGGATGTTTCAGCCTACCAGGAGTGGCTTCCGGCCCAACATCGGGCCCGGAGTGCAGGGGCACGAGGGACAATTTTTAGCCATCTTGGCGCAGTCGCATGTGCAACCCGACTATCCACTGCAAATTGGCAATCGGCGCTACACTGTCATGGACTTGGTGCAATACGAAAAGGCAACTTGCCGTGAGAAATCCGAGTTGACTTTCAAGCTGATTGCCTTCGCCCATTACCTTGATCCCAATGACGTGTGGCGCGACAACCGCGGGCAAAGGTGGAATATTGAGAAGTTGGTGGCTGAGGAGCTAGCACAACCGGTCAACGGAGCGGCTTGCGGCGGTACCCACCGGCTAATGGGACTGAGCTGTGCCGTGAATCGCCGACAAGAGGCGGGACTGTCCATCACAGGGCATTTTGCTCGAGCCGAGAAGTTCTTGGACGATTTCATCGCCTATACACTTACCCTGCAAAATCCAGACGGCGGCTTCAGCACAGAATGGTTCGAGCGCCGCGCCGACGAACCTAACGTCGATCGCAAAATCCAAACTACCGGCCACATTCTGGAATGGCTTGTCTACACCATGCCGGACGAGCATCTGAGATCACCGGAGATTCAGCGAGCTGTCAACTTTTTGTTGGATTCCATCGGCGAAAACCCGCAGCGGGATTGGCCCATTGGCCCGCGTGGCCATTCGCTGCGAGCTCTAGCTTTATATCGCAAGCGAGTTTTCAAGGATCACCAGCCGCCGCGACTGACCGTCGATCGCCCAGCTCCCAGCAAGCGCTGACGCGAGAGTGGCCAACCAGAGCTTTCCAGTAGCCATCGCCGCCAGGCGCTGGAAAACACCATTCACACTCCGCGAGAGCGACGCTTGCTACTCATTTGCCGCTCGCCTCAGGGCTGATTCTGCCAACCGTGATTGCTGCCAGCCAGCGTGTCGACTACATTTAGCGACTTCTACAAACGTGCACCGCAATCCATGACTTCCGTACAACGATGGCCACACATCGCTTCACCAAGCAACTGACCACCATTGTCGAAACGGCTGGCGCGTTGATGTTTCAGACCGGTGCGGATGCTATGTTGCTTCTGCTGGACGGCCCCATGGACTGGGAGAAGCTGAGGCAAACCCTGCCACACGGCATCGAAAACGTTATTGTTGCTGCCGACTCGGCGAATGATCTTAAAGGCGCAGAGTTAGCCGGACTACTACCGTTAACATTGCACAAGGAGAAATCGCCGCTGCTGGAACGGCTGCAACACGCTTTGTTAGAAGCGGTGGCCGACGGCTATCTGCCAACCGACGGAAACGTAGTCGCGGTTTACAGCGCTTTCGAACAACAGAAGCTGGATTCGATTAGCTCAATTCGGCTCGATGATCGCCTGCGGCGACTGACAACTCGCGACCTGCAGCGCTTGGAGCACAGTGTACCACTGAAAAGCCTAAAGACTGCCATTGATCTGGCGGCTCAAATCGGCCGTGAAGGACGCGAGGGCAAGAAGGTCGGTGCCTTGTTTGTCATCGGCGAACTGCGACAGGTATTGAAGCATTGCAAGGATGCTGGCTTCGATCCATTGCGCGGCTACAAGCGCGAAATGCGCAGTCTGTTTGACGCTCGCGTCCGCGAGGATCTGAAAGAAATTGCGCAGATGGACGGTGCTTTTGTCGTCTCACCAGAAGGAATCGTGGAGCGTAGTCGCCAGATCATTGAAGTGACTCATGCCAACTTGACGCTCTCCAAAGGCTTGGGAACACGCCACTGGGCAGCAGCCGCCATTTCGCAAATAACTACAGCAATTGCCATCGTTGTTAGTCAGTCAACCGGCACAGTGCGTATCTTCCAAAATGGTGAGACGGTGCTGCGGATCGAGCCCATGGATAATAATGTTTTATGGCAAGAGTTTAACTACGAACCCCCACCCACCGATACCCAAGAGAGCTGACGCCTTGGCGACTGTTCACTGTTGTCAGGCGGTCACACTGACCGACGGCCATAGTGCGGTACTGCTTTCAAATTTATTGGACACTGCACTGGATTTTAGATCACCGCTGTTTGCCGGGCAACGGCCCGCTGCTAGCGCAGGCGAGCCCGACCTGACCGGTTACAAGTTTTCGCATGTCAAGGAACTCATCCATGGATCGCTCGTTGATCGAAAACTATGTGGCAGGTGGCTCGCAACTACGTCAGGCATATCAAGGGCTGACTCGGCAGCAACTGCTGGCCGTTCCTATTCCTGGAACGTGGACATTGCATCAGATCGCGCTGCACATGATGGATAGTGACCTGATTGCCAGCGATCGTATGAAACGCATCGCCAGCATGGACAAGCCCCTGCTGATCGGCTATGACGAAACCGCCTTCAGCAAGTTACCCGGCTCGGAAGACATCGAAGCGGCTGAGGCCATCGACCTCTTCGATCGCAATCGGCAATTAACCGCTCGCATCCTTCGTAAGCTGCCTGACGAAGCCTTTGAACGTTTTGGCATTCACAACGAGTCAGGTAAGGTAACACTGCAGTACATGGTGAAGAGCTACATCGACCATCTGGATGGCCACTTACGATGGGTCATCAAGAAGCGGGCGATGGTGTAGAGGCGTATCGACCAAGCTAGCGGCCACTATGAGTACACCTGTGGCCATACCTACCATGCGGTGGAAACATTACTCGTCCACGCTCTGGCGACGGTAGCTACCAAGACGCCGAGTGCTTAGGACGGAGCAGGGCTATCAAGCTGCACGACCTCTAAAATCAATTGTTCGGGGATGCCGATCGGCAACACATGCAGCTCGCCATAAATCGCGGCTGAATTTGCACTCACCATGCTGGGCTTGAGTGCTACGAATGTCAACGTCGCATCGGCTTGAAATACTGGCTCGAATAGTTGACCACTATCTGCGTCAACTCCAGTTGGAATGTCGATGGCCAATCGAAACGCCGGCGCCTGATTCGCGGCCTCGATCCAATCGCACAGCGGGCGTCGAGCTGGCCCTCGAGCACCGGTACCGAGCATCGCATCTACAATCAAACCAGCAGATGACAGTTCGTCAGTCGGCAATGCCCCATGTTCTGGATCGATAACCTGCAGTCCGGAACCACCGGCTGCTTGCAGTATCTTAGCGTTTTGGTACGCATCGGGCGAAAACTTACTGGCCGGCCCCAAGATAAAGCACTGGCAACTCCAGCCGCGACTTCTCAGCTGCCGAGTAATTACCAGTCCATCGCCGCCATTGTTTCCCGGACCACACAGCACCACGATTCTGTTGTCCGCTTTAAAACGCTGGCGAATCCAGTAAGCGCACTCGATGGCGGCGTTTTCCATCAACACCAACGAATGCATTCCATAGCGCTGGACCGCCTGTTGGTCAACCCAACGAACTTGCTGTGTAGACAACTGGCGGCTGCTGAGCTGCTGCCAGGCGGAGGGCGTCGATGGTTGCTGCATGAATACTTTCCGATCGGGTGCGAACTTTTCAGCTCAAGGCGCGCGGCTAGCGTACACATACCATCACCGGGCTCTGGCGAGGGTAGCTACCAAGACTCCGCTGGCTCAAGCGCAACACTGTGAATCATCAGTGGCCAGCGGCTCAGGCTCGGGTTAGAATACCTTCGCTGGCTGCCATGTCCACAGGCACTCATCCAGAATAACGCCCACTGGCTGATGTCTGAGGTCGCAAGCGGACAACAGCAGTTATTTGGATGCAGCACCTTCGGTCCAGCACGAATACAACTGTAGGAATTTTTGACACCATGCCCTTGTACGAATACCACTGCCCGAATTGTCAGACTCAGTGCGAACTGTTGATGCGCGACAACCGTCAACAAGCCACATGCCCCAATTGCGGTCACCAGAAATTGGAGCGATTGCTGAGCGTTGCCGCAGCACCGGCCAAGAGCGGCCACAACCTGCCGGTTTGCCCGCCTCCAGCCTCGGGCTGCGGTCGCCCACAGTGCGGTTCTGGCCAATGCATGTTTGGCGAGTAGTATGTTTGACCAGTAACCCCTTAGCATTAAGGATTTTTTCATGCGGTTATATATATTCTGCGCGGTCGTACTGTTCGGGCTGCCAGGCAATGGCTGCCATGCCGAGGCGACTGCCAATCAGCTCTCGCGAGCCGAAGCGATCAGCGGCTGGGAACTGCTGTTCGATGGACAGACGGCAGACCAATTTCGCAACTATGGTCAGCAACAGGTCAGCAGTGGCTGGCAGGTTGACGACGGAGCGATAACCCGCGTCGCCAAAGGTGCTGGCGACATCATAACCAAGCAGGAGTTTCGATATTTCGAGCTGTCGATCGAATACAACATCGCTCATGGAGGCAATAGCGGCATCATGTTCCACGTCGAAGAGGGAGCTGGTCCTCCGTGGTTCACCGGCCCCGAAGTCCAAGTGCTATGTAATGCCGCCGGTCACGATCCCCAGCGCGCCGGTTGGTTGTACCAACTGTATTCACCTCGCAAAGAAAACGGACTGCATTTGGATGCAACTCGACCTGCCGGACAATGGAACCAAATCTACTTGCGCATTTCGCCAACCGGCTGCGAAGTGTGCATGAACGGGGTGCGCTATTACACGTTCAATTTGGGAGACCAGAACTGGGACAAACGCGTCGCAGAGAGCAAATTTGCCAAGATGAAGAAATTCGGCAAGACTGGCAAAGGACATATCTGCCTTCAGGATCACGGGGATCGAGTCGCTTATCGCAATATCAAGATTCGTCGTCTGACCGAAGACGGCTCACTGCCCAAGCCACCCGTTGACGGCAAGCTGGACATCCAGCCGGTCGTCGCCTTCCCCGAACTGCAGTGGGAGGGATATCAGCCAGTTGACGAAGATGGTAATGTCACTAAGCAACTGCGGCTTATTGAACTAACGTATGCTCGAGGGATTCCTAAGCGGTTGTTTGCAGCGGCCCAAAATGGCATCGTCTACACGTTCGAGAACCAGCCGAATGTTGCTAAAGCAAGTATCGTTCTGGATTTGAGCGACAAGGTCAGCCGCTGGTCATCCAGCCCCATGGCCAACGAGCAAGGACTGTTGGGAATTGCCATGCACCCTGATTTTAAGAGCAATGGGCGATTTTTCGTATCCTACAATTTGGGCCAAGACGACAAGACCGTCATTTCCAGTTTTCAAATCTCCGCCAGCGACCCGCTGAAGGCCGATCCGGATTCGGAAGTAGTACTCTTGGAGCTGCCGCAGCCCTATAAGAACCACAACGGTGGAGCCATTGAATTCGGGCCGGATGGCTATCTATACATTGGTCTGGGCGATGGTGGGCTGCGCAATGATCCACATTCACATGGCCAAGACCTCAGTACACTCCTGGGCACGATTCTAAGAATCGACGTGGATCATCCCCGCAATGGCCAGAACTACAGTATTCCAGTCGACAATCCGTTCGTTGGCAACTCGTCAGCAAAACCTGAAATCTATGCTTATGGGCTGCGGAATCCATGGCGGATCGCCTTTGATCGCCAGACTGGCCGACTGTGGTGTGGTGATGTAGGCCAAGAGCTATGGGAAGAGATCAACGTGATCGAAAAAGGTGGAAATTATGGTTGGAGCTATCGCGAGGGCACAAAGCCGTTCGGCAACGCAGTCCAACCTGCAGACTTTGCGCCTATCGAACCAGTGTGGGAATACGATCACGGTGTTGGCAAGTCGATCACCGGTGGACGTGTATTTTCTTCTGATCGCTTGCCGCAACTGACTGGCAAGTATCTCTATGCTGACTACGTCAGTGGCGGTATCTGGGCTCTGACCTACGATCAACTGGCAGGCCAAGCCACGCGCAACGAACAAATCGCTTCCGGCGGTATACCGGTCCTAGCATTTGGCGAAGACGAGTCTGGCGAAGTTTACTATTGCACCGACAACGGCCAAGCGCGGTGTATTTTCAAGTTTGAAGCCAAGTAGCGTGCTGAGTTCGCCTCATGAAAATTGGAGTCCCTACTGAAATCAAGTCCGATGAATATCGCGTGGCCATGTTGCCGGTGGGCGTCGAAGAGTTAGTTTCCCGCGGACATCAGGTGTTCATCCAAGCTGGTGCCGGCATGGGCTCTGGCTTGGCCGATCACGATTACCTGGCGGCCGGGGCGGAACTGGTTGCGGGTATTGAGGATATTTACAGCCTGGCCCAGATAATCGTCAAAGTCAAAGAACCCCAGCCGCGTGAATACGCCTTGATTCGCCCGGATCATACGCTGTTTACTTACTTTCATTTTGCTGCCGATCGCAGCTTGACCGAAGCCATGATACAGTCAGGCGCGACCTGCCTGGCTTACGAAACGTTGGAGGATCAACAAGGTCGATTGCCGTTGCTGACTCCCATGAGCGAGGTCGCTGGACGCATGAGCATCCAGGAGGGAGCCAAGTATCTTGAGCGCCCGCAAATGGGACGTGGCATTCTGCTTGGTGGCGTGCCAGGTGTCGCTCCTGCACATATTACCATCCTGGGGGGTGGTGTGGTGGGGGCCAACGCTGCGCGCATTGCCGCTGGCTTTCAAGCGGATGTGGCCATTTTAGATGTTAACATGGACCGCTTGCGCTACCTGGACGACGTCATGCCGCCCAATGTCAACGTGCTGTTTAGCGATCGTCACACCATCCGCGAGCAATTGCGATTGGCAGACCTTATCATCGGTTCTGTACTGATACGCGGTGCCAAGGCTCCGCGTTTAGTCACACGTGACGATCTTGGGCGGATGAAGCCGGGGTCCGTCGTGATCGATGTGGCCATCGATCAAGGTGGGTGCTTGGAGACCAGCCGCCCCACGACGCACAAGGATCCCACGTATATCGTGGACGATGTGTTGCATTACTGCGTGACCAACATGCCAGGGGCCGTTGGTCGCACCAGCACCTACGCGCTGTGCAATGTAACTTTGCCGTGGGTCATCAAACTGGCCAGCCTTGGAACCGTTGAGGCTGTGCAGCAATGTTCGGCTCTTCAATCAGCGGCCAACATCGTCAATCATCGCGTTACCAATCGGGCCGTCGCTGACACGTTCAATCTACCGTATGAGAGTCTGTCAGCGGGATGAGCATGACGTCACAGTCGCAATTTGTCGATGTGCCGGTTTGTCTTCAGTGGGTCGGCGGACCCGCGGGTCATCTGAGGCTGTTGGATCAAACGCTGCTTCCCAGCCAAGTGCGTTGGATCGAGTGCCACAGTGTGGATGCGGTTTGGGAAGCGATCAAGAAACTGCGCGTCCGCGGAGCACCAGCCATTGGAATCGCAGCCGCTTATGGTGTCGTTCTGGCTGGTGGCCAAGGTCGCAGTAGCGAGCCACTTGCCATAGCCGTTCAGAGTGCCATCCGCCATTTGGCTACCAGCCGCCCAACCGCCATCAATCTTTTTTGGGCGCTGCGACGCATGGAACAAGTCATGTCACGCTCGGAACCAATTGCGCAAGATTTGCAAGCCGCGCTATTGACAGAGGCTCAGGCCATCGAAGCCGAAGACCGCCAAATGTGCCGCGCCATCGGACTGCATGGCGCGGACCTCATTCCCGACGGTGCAACTCTGCTGACCCATTGCAATGCTGGTGGATTGGCAACTGCGCAATACGGCACGGCGCTGAGCGTGATGTATGCCTGCCAGGATCAAGGCAAACGCATCCAGGTATACGCAGACGAAACGCGACCGTTGTGGCAAGGGGCTCGGTTGACCGCCTGGGAACTTCAGCGCCACCAGATACCAACAACGATTATTTGCGACAGCATGGCCGCTCACGTCATGCAAACTCGTCGAGTCGATGCCGTATTAGTGGGTGCCGATCGCATAACTCGGCGAGGTGATGTGGCCAACAAGATTGGCACTTATGCAGTGGCCGTAGCGGCTCGCTATCACCAAGTACCCTTTTATGTCGCTGCTCCAAGTAGTACATTCGATCTAGAACTGACAGATGGACGGGATATTCCCATCGAACACCGCGATGCCGCCGAAGTCATCCGGCCCTACGGTTTGCGACTCGCTCCCGAAGGCGTGCAGGTCTACAATCCGGCCTTCGATGTAACTCCCGCTGAACTGATCACTGCTATTATTACCGAACGAGGTGTCATTCGCCCGGTTAACGAGAATTCTATATTGGAACTGCTAGCATGATCCTTCAATATCCAACACGCTCCGCCAGTGTCTGTCTATTGTGCTTAGTTAGCGCGATAAGCTTCGGGGCTGAGACTGCCACCGCGCAAGATGTGTTGCGAGATCAGGTATCCAGCCATGTCCAACCCTATCTCGACCAAAAGATTATCTCGGGGCTGAGTGTTGGTGTACTGTCTGGCGGCCAGTCATGGACAAGTGGCTATGGACGATGGACCGACAAACTTGAATCGGTGCCTAACGACCGCACCGTCTACGAAATCGGCTCGATCAGTAAAGTCTTCACTGGACTGTTGCTAGCCGATGCCATTGAGCGTGGTCCATTGCGCCTGGACCAACGTTTCACCGAGCTTGTTCCGTCAACAGTCGCGAGTCCGCATGATAGCCAAGTCGACATTACGTTAGTACATCTGGCAACTCACACATCGGGACTCCCGCGAATGCCCAGCAACATGGCCGACAGCGATCCCAAGAATCCGTATCTGGCTTACTCGCCACAAAAATTGTACGAGTTCCTCAGCCAACATCGTTTGCGACGAATGGCTGGCGAGAAGCATGAGTATTCCAACCTCGCCATGGGATTGTTAGGGCAGTTATTGGCAGACCAGGCCGAAGTCAGCTACCAGGAATTACTACTTCAGCGAATTACCCAGCCGTTAGCATTGCAGGACACGGTACAAGACCTGTCCGCAGATCAACGCGCGCGATTGGCCGAGGGCCACGATGCGAGCGGCCAATCCGTCGGCAACTGGGATTTTGACGCCTTAGCAGGCGCCGGTGCAGTACGCAGTACCGTTCACGATTTACTGCTGTTTGCCAAGGCAATATTGCAGCCACCTGACAATGAGTTGGGGCGAGCCATCGAACTGGCATGGAAAATTCACCAACCGCCGCCAAGCGAAACGGATTTTGCCATGGGATTGGGTTGGCTGGTTGCCCGCGATGGTTCGACTCGCTTTCACAATGGACAAACCGGCGGCTACCATTCAGCGCTGTTTGTGAGCCGCGAACTGAAACAGGCCGTTGTTGTGCTGGCCAACACCGCCACCATGGAAGTTGATCGCCTGGCGGAAGACGTTTTCAAAGTGGTGGCTGGCATGAATGTCGCACCGCGTGAGTTTCCAGTCGAAGTATCAGTACCCGTGGAAACACTGCAGCGTTATGCGGGGACCTATCAACTGGGGCCAGGGATGATTTTCACAGTCAGTGTCAATAACGGTCGGCTGATGGTTGGCCTGACCGGTCAATCAACCTTTCAAGTATTCTCCAAATCTGAAACAGAGTGGTATTACAAGATTGTCCCCGCCTCGATAACCTTTAACGTCGATGATCAAGGACAGGTCGATTCGCTCGAGCTATTTCAAAACGGCGCTCGAATGAAAGCCCCGAAAATCCAGTAGCCCCTTTCGGCTGGCGTTCATTTCTGCTGGCTTATTTTACAAGCCAACGAATGATAGCATCACAATTCCCGGCTTGACGCCCGTCAGGTTTCGTTTGTAGTCTGGCGGCGCTGGGAATCTTCGTAAATGCGAGGCAGGGATGCGATCGACTTATTGGATGAAATGCAACAGACGTAGTCTACTTGGCTGGACTGCGGTACTAGGTTGCTTGGTTAGTTCCGGCTGCGTGTCCTCCTGGCTGCACATGCCAGGAAACAAGACCAACGGTTCCAAGCGCGAGCAGATTCGCAAGAAATTGATGGCCGAAGATCGCCCGCAGCTGATCTCTGAAATTGCAACGGCCCGCCAGTTGCACTATGGTACCCTGGAAAACATCGCACTGGTTACGCATTTACCTGGTACGGGTGGTTCGGTTCGTCCTAGCCAACCGCGCGAAAAGCTGTTAGATATCATGCGCCGCAACGATGTCCCGGAACCCAATTCGGTGCTGGACTCGAAGCAGACTGCGATGGTCGTCGCGTTGGCGGCTATTCCACCTGCGGTACGCAAAGGCGACCGCGTCAATGTATCCGTCAAATTGTCGTCGCATGCTGAGGCACAAGATCTAGCTCATGGCTGGCTGCGAGAAACTGCCTTGGTAGAGATGGGAAACCTGGGTGGTCGAGTGCGCGAAAGTTTCGATCGCGCGAAAGCCGAAGGGCCGCTTGTCACTCTGGCACAGTACACCGGCAGCCAAGACCCGCAGGCCAAACTGGATGCCGTAGTAGTTGGCGGAGCAAGAATGCTGAAAGAACGCGAACTGGCGATTGGACTTTCAAGCGAATTTGCCGACGCGCTGACGATGGCAGCCGTCGTTCCAGCCATCAATCGGCGATTCACTTACTTTGATGGCCACCAACAGGCCGGTATCGCAACTCCGATCAGCGATGACTATATCGAATTAAAACTACCTTCGCGATACGCTGCCGATCCCGAACATTTTATCAATGTCGTTCTGCATCTTGGCTTTGGCCAGTCCAGCGATCAACAGACGCAGCGAATTGAACAGCTAGCCAAACAATTGGATGATCCCTCGCAGGTTCAGCGCGCGTGCTGGGAACTGGAGGCGGCTGGCCAAGCGAGTGTGCTGCCACTCGCAGCTCGGGTCAATCACCCGTCTGACACCGTCCGCTTCTGCTGCGCGCACGCCCTGGCTTACTTGGGTGACGCGAGTAGCATTCCGACACTGGTCGAACTGGCCGGCAGCCAGCCCCTGCTGCGCGGCAGGTGCTTGGCCGCACTGAGTTCGATCGACCATTATCAGGCCGAGGACGCACTGAAAGGACTGGTGCATCAAGCCGAGCCGGAAACGCGCTATGGCGCACTGCGTAGTCTACGACGTCGCAATGCTCGCGATCCACTGGTGCAGGCTGAGCAAATCCCACAGGTTGGAGGTTTGCTGGTTGTTCCCAGCCATGGGCCAGCTTTGGTGGCGGTGAGCATGTTTGAAGTGCCTGAAATCGTATTTTTTGGCCCGGTCCCCAAGCTGCAACTGGCTGATTTTCACAATGTCAATCCTAGCATTTTGATTCAACCCACTGGCCCACAACAGATGACCGTCAGCCATTTCATCCCCGACCAACAAACGCAAATCGTTCAGTGTGCCGACGATCTGCGGAGCGTCTTACAGGCCATTGGTCAGGTCGGGGGCGGATACGGCGATTGGGTCAACCTGGTCAGGCAATGCCATGAATCCAAACTGATCGATGTGCCGGTCTGCATGAATCCCGTTCCAAATATTCAATCGCCGCTTGAGGCGGACGACGAATCATCCGCCACCACAACTGCAGATGCAGGTCAGGCGATGTCGCCATCCAGCACTGAAACCACCGATCGCGCCACTGGCACTGCCTGGCTGCGTCCGTGGTCGTGGTGGAATTAGCGAACTGGAGGCCCATTCGTGCTGACGCGCAAATCAACGTCAACGTGGCGAACAAACCCGACTTGAACCTTACTCTTACCTGCTTAGTCCATCCATGCTAGTCGCCTTAGAAGTGGCGGGCTTCAAGAGCTTTGCCGACAGAACGCGATTCAACTTCCCGGATGGCATCACTGTCATTGTTGGCCCCAACGGCTCTGGCAAGTCCAATGTGGTAGATGCCATTAAATGGGTTTTGGGGGCCCAAAGCGCCAAAGCGCTTCGCGGCCAGGATATGGCCGATGTCATCTTCAAAGGCTCCGCAGGCTCGGGACGTAAACCTGCCAATAGCGCCGAAGCAACGCTGGTCTTCGACAACTCTACCAAGACACTGCCGATCGACGAGGAAGAGGTGCAAATCACCCGCCGTGTCTATCGCAACGGAGACAGTGAGTACCTGATCAACGGCCAAGCCTCGCGATTGAAAGACATCAAGAACCTCTTTCGTGGCACTGGGGTTGGCGTCGATGCCTACAGCTTGATCGAACAAGGCAAAGTTGATCGGATGTTGCAGGCTTCCCCCAAGGACAGACGGTTGATTTTCGAAGAGGCGGCTGGCATCAGCCGCTTCAACGCCAAAAAAGCCGAAGCCGAACGCCGACTGCAGCGAGTGGACCACAATCTGGTCCGACTAAAAGACATCGTCGATGAGGTCTCCACGCACCTGAATCAAGTAAAAAGCCAGGCCAGTAAAGCTCAGCAGTATCGCCAGATGACCACGCGCTTGCATGAGATTCGCTTGCGATTGGGCTGGACTGAATACAGTCAATTACAATCCACACAGCAACAATTGGTGGCGCGGCAAGACCAGATCGTTCAACAGCAACAATCACATCAGTTGCAACTTACTCAGGCCCGCAGCCAGGCGCATGATGCCGAAATGCACCTGCATCAAGTTGCCCAGCGGTGCCAAAGCGTCGAAGGCTCTCTACAAAACGCGTTGCAGCGTATCGCTGTAGCGCAAAACCAGCAGCTCAGCCTCGCCCAACGTATCGACGAAGCCTCTCAAGAGTGGTCTCGACAAACCGTGCGCTTGGGGCAAATGCTGAAACGTCAGCAAGAGGAAGCTGCAGAATTATTCGTAGCGCAGCGTTCGGCAGCTACAGCTGAACATCAACATTCTCAAGCGCGTTCTGAGGCCGAGGCCAGTCAGGCGCGTGTCGAACAACTCCGTACTAATCTAAACGCCTGTGCCGCGTCGCACGATAGCCTGCGCAAAGAACATGTACGGCTGCTACGAGAGGCTTCTGACCGAGCGGGGCAAATCGCCGAACAGCGCAACTTGCTTGGACAACTGTTAGCCAGTATTCAAGAGACTCAACAGGCCTTGCAAGACAACTTGGCTCAAGAACAAAGTACGCGCAAGACTGCCGATCGATCGGCAGAGCGACTCAAGGCCATCCACCACCAGCACCAACAAGTAGCACAACAATTAGCCAGCGCCCGTGACGAGTTAGAAACCAATCGCGACCTGCTGTCTAAGCTACAAGCACAATCCGCCGTACTTCAGGGACGGCTTGAAGGAGCCAACAGTCGCTTAGAGATCCTGCAAGAATTGCAACGGCATTACGACGGCGTGGATGCCGGTGCCAGGCATCTGCTGAATCAAAAATCTGCCGGTACCGATCCAGCACTGCAGTCCATCTACGGGTTGGTCGCTGATCTAATCCAAGTGGAGGTCGGTCTGGCACCGCTGATCGATACAGCCCTGGGACAAGCCGCCAATGCGCTGGTCTTAACCGATGGTCAGTTGATCCACTTGGCTCGCTCGGGAAAACTGTCTGTGCCGGGACGCTTGATGCTGATGCGAATGGACCGCGTGCCAACCAGTCGATTTGGCGAAAAAGTTCAATTGGAAGGCGTGGCTGGCGTCATGGGGCGCGCCGATCGCATGATTAAATATCGGCGCGAAGTCCAACCGCTGATGCGCTACTTACTGGGCACAACGTGGTTGGTTCAATCGCTAGAAGTCGCACTTGAGTTAGGACATTTTCGCGGAGCCGGTTTGCGATTTGTGACCCATTCATGCGAACTGATCGAAGCAGACGGAACGATCACACTGGGTTCGTTGAGCACATCGAGCGGTCTGGTGTCGCGGCGCAGCGAAATCGAAAACTCGTTGGGCGAGATTGCAGAAGGTAGGCATCGCTTTCAGAAGCTCCAAGGCGAAATCGAGCGCGTGCAGAGCCGTATACGCCATCTCTTGCCTAGCGTTCATCAGTTGGAAGCCAATGCCACAGAACTGGCTCAAGAACTAGCCCACCATCGCTCGGCCGCCCAATCGGCCGCCACACGCCTGGACGAGATCGAGAAACATGCACAACGCCTCCAGGAAAATCTGACGATCCATCAACGAAATCGGGCGCAGGTCGAGCCGATGATCGCTGCGCTCATGGACTCTGTGACCGAAGGACAGCTCAAAATCGACTCGCTGGACGCGGAACTATCGGGGTACGAAGCGGCATTACAGGAATTTGAAACACAGTTCGCTCAGGCCAGCCAAGACAATATTGCCGATCAAGTAAATTTGGCTCGGGCCGAGCAGGTTCTCCAGTCTGCCTCGTCAGGTCTCCAACAATGCCAGCGCCATGCCGACGAGCGACAGCTGGCAGTCAATGAGACTCGCGCGGAAATTGCCCGATTAGAGTCGCGACGTTGTCATGCGGAACTGGAGATTCTGCAACTGACCAGCCAACTCGCCGAAGATTATTGCGGAGCCGAAGCCGAAGAGGCTCAACTGGAACAGCTAGCCGTTGAAGCCAGGATTCTGCGCCAACGACGAGCGGTTACTGCGAAACATTTGGAGTCGGTCACTCGGACGCTGGACAAGTTGAATCAGCAATTGGAATCCGTGGCAGGCGAACTGGAACGCAGCCGGCAGGCTGGCCAGAGCCTATTACAGCGTTTTGCCGACGACTATCAAATTCATTTCGACAGCCTTCAATCTGTGGAGATCGTCGAAGATGCGGCTGAACTATCGGCCATGAACGCCGAGGCAACGCGACTGCGTCAAGACATCAGCTCAGTCGGCGAGATCAACATGACCGCCCTTGCCGAATTGGATGCATTGCAGGCGCGGCACGATCATTTGGATAGCCAATACCAGGATTTAGTAGCCGCTAAAGAATCGCTGCAACGCATCATTCACAAGATCAACGGAGATTCGCGCCGACTATTCTTGGAGACACTGGAAGCCATTCGCGGCAATTTCCAGAAGCTGTATCGCAAGTCCTTCGGTGGCGGTCACGCTGATATCGTATTGGAAGACGGCGCGGATGTCTTGGAGTGCGGTATCGACATCGTGGCCACCCCACCCGGCAAGACGTCCTTTTCCAACTCGCTACTCAGCGGCGGTGAAAAAGCGCTGACCGCCGTGGCCTTGCTGCTGGCCATCTTTCAATACCGCCCCAGTCCGTTTTGCGTGCTGGATGAAGTGGACGCGCCTTTTGATGAAGCCAACATCGGCCGATTTGTGCAGGTGTTGTCCGAATTCTTAGATTGGACAAAATTCATCGTGGTGACGCATTCCAAGAAGACCATGACCGCCGCCAACACGTTGTACGGTGTCACCATGCAAGAGTCTGGAGTCAGCAAGCAGGTGGCAGTTCGTTTTGAGGACGTCAACGACAAGGGCGAAATTGTGAATGCGGGCAAAGCCACGCGCCGCGCTGCCTAGCGCCGCCGGCCACGGACGCAAACTGGAAATCAGACCCGCTTCTTCTTCCGCTGAATCTCGATGTGATCGAAACTATACAGTTTGCCCGTGCCCGCACCGGGACACACTCGGCAGGTTTGCTCCCAATCTTCTTTGGTCCGCAGGTTGGAACTCCAAAACGGCCACGTGCGGCATTGAATTGGACGGCCCTCGTAAGCCAAGCAGTGGCGTGTCTTGGGGTCCAACAGCAGACAATCGCCGTCGGGGTATTCCCGTAAACTGTAACGCCGGCCAACTTGACGCACAAACTGTTGGCGGAACTGCGCATCAGACAGGTTCATAGCCTGGGCCAACTCGGCAATCTCATCGGAATTCACCCACACATATCCGGGCTCTCCCGAGCAGCATTTACCGCAGGCTGTGCACTGGAATTTTAAACCATCCTGATACCATGGTTCGGCCATGCTACTCCTCCACTCGATATTTCCTAACGATGTCTTATGAACTGGTGGCGATTTCTGTGATGGCTGCCAGCACCGCAGCTATATCGGCAGACGTTGTATGGTGCCCCAGGCTGATCCGCAAGGTGCCTCCGACTTCTTGGCTATTCAAGGCTGAATGAATCAGGGCGGCGCAGTGTAGTCCTGCGCGTACTTCGATTCCATAGTGGCTGTCCAAAACGGCCGCCAAGTCATGCACATCCCAGCCTTCAAGTTGCATACTTATCAGTGGCAACCGATCGACAATGGGCCTACCTGGGGCGGCGGACCAATCGTCTGCTGTGAAACCCAGCAATTTCACGCCGGGTATCTCTCGCAGTCCGCTGACCAACCCTTGCATCATTTCCCGCCACTGCACCTGCCAACGGATGGGGGAATCTTGCGCTTGAATAAGCAACTCCTGAGCCGCTGCCGCCATGGAAATGATTCCCGGCAGATTGTGATTGCCAACTTCCACCGCATGCGGCCAAGCTGGCCGGTGATCGACGGACTGACTGTGCAGCCCCGTACCTCCCGTCATCAGCGGCCTTACCGAGGCCTGCAATTCAGGGCTCACGTACAACAAGCCTGTCCCAGCCAGTGCCTGTAAGCCCTTGTGTCCGGCTGACGCAAAGACGTCGATGCCCATCGCCTGAACATCGATTGCCACATAACCCAATGTTTGAGAGCCATCAACCATCAGCCGGGCTCCAGAGTCGCGCGCCAAACGACTCCAGCCCGACAAGTCCTGTACAGCTCCAGTTACATTCGAACCATGCCCAATGATAAACCAGCGCGTGTGGCTGCGAACCAGCGAACGAGCCTGCTCTAGGCTGACTATTCCCCGCTCATCGCTATGCACGTACTCGACATCAATGCCTAGTTGCTGAGTCAATTGATGCAGCGGGCGCAATACGCTGTTGTGCTCGATCTGGGTCGTGATGACATGGTCTCCAGAATTGACCAAGCCCCATAAGGCGGCATTCACAGCGTGAGTACCAGAACTGCAAAAGGCGATGGAACCTGAATCGCTGGCACCGATCAGCTTGGATAAACTGCGACGAGCATCCGCCAGCCACTGTTCGGCCCGGCGCGCGCTGGCATACGATCCTCTGCCAGCCGTAGCGCCACAGCTGGTCATGAAGTCCCAAGCAGCATCCAGTACCGATTGTGGCTTTGGCCAACTGGTTGCGGCGTTGTCCAGGTAAATACGTTGCGGCATGGTTCTCATTCAGGCTGCGAGTTCTCGAGATTTTACCCAATCCACTGCATCCAACGAGTCGGGCTGCATAGCCAGCGGCTTGTTTTGCGTCTAAACTACGGGTTTTACGCCGCAGGCCGGGTGTTCTCCCACTCGACACGCGCTGGGCGACTACCGCTTGAGGACTACCCACGTCAATCTGTTATGCCTGTTCCTCGCGTTGTTATCGTAGGCCGTCCCAATGTCGGCAAGAGTAGTATTTTCAACTGGTTAGACGGACGCAGGCTGGCGGTCGTGGACGATCAAGCCGGTGTTACTCGAGATCGACTGACCACCCTCATCGAGTACGGCGACCGTTACTTCGAGCTGATGGATACCGGCGGGATGGGGATTCAAGATAGCGACAATCTGACCAAGGAAGTCGAAGAGCAGATTTCTACCGGAATCGACGAAGCCGACTTGATCATGTTCGTAGTGGACGTTCGATCCGGTTTGGCATCGCTGGACGAACTGGTGGCTGAGCGACTGCGCAAGGTACAGAAACCTGTCTTGCTGTTGGCCAACAAAGCTGACCATGCCGGCCTGGATTCCCATGCAGTCGAATTTCATCGTCTGGGATGCGGCTGGCTGATCCCGGTCAGCACGCTGCAAAACCGTAACCGCGAGACATTGCTGGATGAAATCATTCAGCGACTGCCTGAAAAGCATCCCGACGAATCGGACATCACCGATCCTCGCATGAAGCTGGCGATCGTCGGTCGGCGCAATGTGGGCAAGAGCACATTCGTAAACAGCCTAGCAAAAGCTCAACGAATGATCGTCAGCGAAGTCCCCGGAACGACACGCGACAGCGTGGATGTGCATTTCAATTTAGACGGGCACAAGTTCGTAGCCATCGATACGCCCGGTCTTCGTCGCAACAAGAGCATTCGTACCGACATTGACTTTTACGGCTTGCATCGCGCTCAGCGTAGCATCCGCCGGGCTGACGTAAGCCTGCTGTTCTTCGACTGCACCGAGTCAATTAGCAAAGTTGATAAGCAGCTTGCTCACTACATCGAACAGCAATTCAAACCCTGTATCTTTGTGGCAAACAAATGGGACTTGGCGGTTGACAAAGTACCGACTGAGCGCTGGGTCCGATATCTGCGGGAGAATTTTCCGTCAATGTCTTATTGCCCCATCGCCTTCATAACGGGGCAGACAGGCAAGAACATGAAGGCCCTGCTGAATCACGCGCAGATGCTGTACAAGCAAACTCAAACTCGGGTGTCAACAGCGCAGATCAACAAGCTTCTGAAAGCGGCCACCACCCAGCAACAGCCGCCACTGTATATGAATCGGCGTCCCAAAATCTATTTTGGCTCGCAGATCGCTACAACTCCGCCAACAATAATTCTCATGTGCAATCAGCCGCTGGGCTTTCCACCTAGTTACCGCCGGTACTTGATCAACGTCTTTCGCGAGCATCTACCGTTCGGCGAAGTGCCCATCAAGCTGTATTTACAAAAGCGTGATAGTGAAGGCGGTGGCAGCGGTAGAGGTAGTGGAGATCACGATCGCTCTGAACCGTCCGACGACGACTAGGACTCATTGGGAAGCTGCTATAATGTGCGCCGACCAGTCCGCCTGTAAACCTTGAAGAGAGCCTGTGAAACATGAGCCAATATTCAAAAATGTGCCGAACGATGTGTTGCGTGTTGGCCGCCATGTCATGTGTCCATAATTCCGTGAATTGTCTGTGGGCTCAAGAAGCAACTCTGTATCGCGACACATGGGGCGTACCGCATGTCTACTCGGAAAGCGAAGCCGCCGCCATGTACGCTCTGGGTTATGCCCAGGCTGAAGACCGACTGGCAGATATCTATTTGGCCATTCGTACCGCCATCGGGCGCATGGCCGAGGTCACGGGTAAGTCGATGGTAGATCAAGACTACATGATGCGGCTGGTAGGAAACGATAGTATCCATGAAGCATTTTTGGAGCAGGCATCAGACGCCATGAAGGCTAATTTGAATGCCTTTGTGGCGGGTATTCAGTCCTACATCGACCAGCATCCTGGCGAGGCGGCTGATGTGGCCATCGACATCCAACCGTGGCATCCATTGGCTGTCGGACGCGCCATGATCCTTCGTTGGCCCATCGGCACTGTCATGGACGATCTAAAACGTGGCAAAGACCCGGTCAAGCCAGGTATGGGTTCTAATCAATGGGCGGTTTCCCCATCCCGTTCTGCCGATGGTTCAGCCATTCTAATGTCGGACCCGCATTTGACCTGGGAAGGCTTGGCGGTGCTTTACGAAGCCCGATTTCACGGTGGCGATCTGCACATGAACGGTTACTACTTGATCGGTTCACCCATGATGGGCATCGGCCACAATCAACATGTTGGTTGGGCGTTGACCACTGGCGGTCCCGACACATCGGATATCTACCGGATCAAATTCCGCTTGGTGCCGCAGCCCCAGTACCTGTACGACGACCAGTGGAAGCCGATCACCATGAAGACCTTTAAAATCCCCGTCAAAGATGGACCACCGGTGACTCGCCCGGCCTTCTACACGCATCTTGGTCCAGTTGTTAGTGAGCCCGACATGGCCGCAGGCACCGCTTTTGTCGGCGCGTCGCCCTACTTCGAGCAAACCGGTCTGTATCAGCAGTTTTATGACATGGCGAGAGTCCGTGACGTGCATGAGTTCAACCAGGTCCTGTCGGCTCATCAATACAACGAGCAAAACGTGATGTCTGCCGACGTCTTGGGTAATATTTCCTACGTCCGCAACGGTGCCACGCCAATTCGACCGGCAGGCTACGATTGGTCGCGGCCCGTGGATGGTACGACCAGTGCTACAGCCTGGAAGGGCATTCATCCCCAATCCGATTTGGTGCATATCATAAACCCGCCTCAAGGCTACATGCAGAATTGCAACATTAGTCCTCAATTCATGATGGTCGATTCGCCGATGCACCCGGACAAATATCCGCCCTATATTTACAACGTCAGTTGGGACTTGAATAATCCTCGCGGCAAGCGAACGGTGGATTTGTTGCACCACGATGCCTCGATCACAGTTGAAGACGCTCAGAATATCACTTTGGACGTCTACGATATATTGGCCCACCGTTGGCAGTTGGAACTAAAAGCTGCTCTGTCCGAATGCGGCCAGGACTTTCAGTCCGACTCCGAATTCCAAGCGGCTGTGGCAGCGCTCCTCGCTTGGGATGGACACTATACACCGGAAGCCACCGCCTCTGTGTTATACAAATTCTGGCGGTTGAAGTGCGGCGAACAAATCGACCTTTCGCCGCTAGGACAGGAACAAGCTCTACCCACTGAGTCTCGAAAACAAGCGCTGTCGCTGTTAAAACTAACCATCAATCAACTCAAAGAACAATATGGTCGCTGGGATATTCCATGGGGGCAGGTGCATGTAGTGGGTCGAGGCGGCCAGTACTTCCCAGTTGGCGGAGCTGATTACAGTGCAGGCGACAAGGAAGCCAATTTCTCCGAGACTCTGTTCGATGTGCGTTCCGAGCCCGATAAGCTACAACCTGGACGCTTTATCGCCAACAGTGGATCGATGGCGATGATCACTATGTTCTTCGACAAGAATGGTGTTCGCTCGTACACTTGTACACCGTGGGGGCAATCCGCGCACGAGAATTCGCCGCACTACATGGATCAAGGCGAACACTTATACTCTAAGCGCAAGATGAAGCCCACTTGGTGGAACAAGGCTGATTTGCTGGAACACGTGGAGTCCACCAAGACGTTTCAGCTACCTACCAGTGCGAAGTAACCGAGTCCCATGCCTGCCAAGAAAATTCTGTTTATCGTCGGCGATTTCGTAGAAGACTACGAGATCATGGTGCCGTTTCAGATGCTGCTGATGGTTGGCCATCAGTGTGATGTCGTCTGTCCTGACAAGCGTCCGGGGGATTGGGTGGCAACTGCCATTCACGATTTCGAGGGGCATCAGACCTACACCGAAAAACCGGGGCATCGCTTCGGGCTGAACGCCGACTTCGCAGAAGTTCAGCCTGAACGGTACGATGCGCTGGTAATTCCCGGAGGTCGCGCGCCAGAATATCTACGGCTCAATCAACGCGTGCTTGAACTCGTCCGCCACTTTAGCCAAGCGGACAAACCCATCGCTGCAATTTGCCATGGAGCCCAGATTTTGGCGGCGGCCGGAGTGCTCGTCGGCAAACAGTGCAGTTGCTATCCGGCAGTTGGTCCAGAAGTCACCGCAAGTGGAGGAACGTATGTTGCAGCTTCTTCCAGTCTGGATAGCGCGCACACCGATGGCAACTTTGTTACAGCCCCCGCCTGGCCGGCGCATCCCGCCTGGATGCGGCAGTTCTTAGCATTGTTAGGCTCAACCATCAAAGCCTAACTCTGCGCCTCAACTCAGGTCCATAGGCGATTGGCTCGCCAGTAATGCGACGCCGCTGTCTACCGACTCACTTTTTCGCCCGGTAGGCCGCATACTCTTGAGCCGTGATAAGACCGTCGCGATCTGTGTCGGCGGCGTCGGGTTTGACGAGCATCTTTTCCCACTCGTCTTTGGACAGCATGCCATCGCCATTTTTGTCGTACTTGGCGATCTGTCGCTTAGACCATTCAAGTTCGGCATCACCTACTTTGGCGACCGCCCCGGTATCGGAACGACTGCTAGCGCTTTTGGCACTGGTTGACTGCGAAGTAGTCGAGGAGCGTGACTGACCGGAAGATGCCGCCCCCGCCCCAGCTCGCACACCCGCCAGTGCCTCGCGAGCGGTAATGACGCCGTCGCCGTTCAGATCCCACTGTTGAAATTCCAGCAACTTCTGTTCTGTGACCTGTTCTGCGAACTCATTCAAAAAAATCTGCCCATCACCGTCGCGGTCGCTGGCATGAAAAAAGTCGGGCAGGTCTTTGATCTCTGCCGCTGAACTACTAATTCGATAGCTCTTGGCACTTCCAAAGCGCTCTTCGGGTTTCTTTGCGTCACCGCTGCCAGAGGAACCGCTTGACTTGCCTCCACCGCGATCAGTGGACTCACCGCCGCGCGACCAACCGCTTGAACTGCCTCCGCCCCATGCACCGCCCCCCGCTGCCGACGAACCCTGACTGGCCGTCGAATCAGATTGTCGCTGCCGGCGCTCAGCTTGGCGAATTGCCAGTTCGTCGATGGACAGCTTGCCATCGCGATTGCGGTCAAACTGCATGGGATCGTCCGACCAGCGTCCGGCAGCGATTTCGTCTGGAGTTAGCGATCCATCATTGTTGCGATCGTAGCGCCGCATTCGGTCTTCGGCCTCAGCGCGATCGCGATCTGTCACGGTCACATCGGACGACTTGCTGCCCGCAACTCCAAATCCGGGAACGGTCGGTGGGGTGCTAGCTAGCCGAAAATCCGGCACCAACAACTCGGGGCCGCTGCTCGATGAACCGCCTGAAGATTCCTCGGAGGAGTCACCGGAGGGACTTGGACCGCCGCCCATCATACCGCTGCGCATGCGTTCGACTTCGCCAGTGATTACGTCGATTGGAATGGGCTTGCTGAGGTCGATGCGCGGGTTGTTTTGAGCCATCCGTTGTAGGAAGAAGCCGGCAGGTCCAGGAATTTCGTCGGGGTCAATCATGTTGTTGCCATTGCGATCGAAGCGGCGAATCATATCCACCATCCCGCCGCCGCCCATGAAACCACCGAAGCCGCCCCCGCCGCCAAAGCCGCCACCGCCAAACATACCCCCCCCAGGCGGCATGCCTCCACCCCAACGCGATCCGCCTCCGCGGTCTCCAGACGATGCACGATCGTCACGACCACTGCTGCGACTTCTGTCTCCCCGGTCCGATCGCCGTCCTTCATCCCTGCCATTGGTCGAGGAAGATTGAGCGACTGCGCTACCCGAGATCATCCAGAAAACTGCCAAAAAAAGAATTGTCCACCGCATCGACAGATTCCCACCTCAATCTTAGACCGCACTGTCAGCCGGCGCTTGGATGTAGCCCGCCGGATGAGCCCCCAGGGGACGCCAAAAAGCGGGCATTAAACCATCCACAACCGCCACCGCCGGGATAGCGAATCCGGCGGACCCAAAGCCTATTATACTCAACCGAATCAAACCACCCAATCTTAACCCTCGCGTTATCAACATGTTCCGCCGGGCCACCGGTAAACACCAACGGGGCTTGCGACTTTTGGCAGTTTGTTTAACATCCTGGCTGGGCTGGGGCGAACAGCATACTACGTCCCAAATAGCCCACTCCACCCGCCTCCGTAGCTCAGTTGGTTAGAGCAGCTGACTCTTAATCAGCGGGTCCAAGGTTCGAGTCCTTGCGGGGGTATCAAGGGCCATCGTAGAACCCTGAAGTTTTGCGGTGGCCCTTGTTTTTTCTGGATTTTCGGGAAGTGGCTTCCCCCGCCCGGATGTGATCTCCAGGAAAAGCTGTCCCACCTGTTGCCCCCGCCCTGTCAGCCTGCCGTAGTGAGGTGGTACCGATAGTCCGGTTTGACCACTTTGATTCTTGGCGCGAATCAGTGGTCGAGCTGACCATCCTTGCCTTTAGGAACTGCCACGTTTCCCAGCGGCAGGGCTTGTCCGGAATGCAGCTGTATTTCCTTCCTACGGCGCAGCCTCGAACGGCTTGTCGGCTTCCAGACCGTCCAGGTACTTCAGGAAAAGCAGCCAGGACGATTGCTCGGTATAATCAAGTTCCGTGGTGCAGCCCGCTTGTTTCTGTAGTACATCGTTGATGTTGCAGAAGGCTTGTTTCGAACATGAAGGCTACATGTTGGAAATGGGACCAAGAACAGCAATGGTTCAGCAGCGAATATTGCAAATCATCATCAAATCCTTAGGTTCAGCGGTCATCGACAAAGCCACGGGACTGATGGGGAGAATGGAAAGCATGAAATCCATTCTTCGCATAGATCGCCTTCCTCCCATCCTTTCTGCGTATTTTGGATTGTTGGCGAACTACAATAGTCGGCATGTCTGCCAGCAGCTATATTTCGTCAATGCGACGCGAAAGTATCCGAGCTTTCTTTGAGGCTTCGCCAACTGCGAAATTATTGCGATCGGATTTCGCGCCATGGGTGATCGACTTTCTGAATCAAACCTTCAAGTCTGGCGAGTCAATCTCGATCGGCCAAACTGAATTGCGTTCGCGTTTGTCGGTTTATCAGGAGGAGCTGCATGAGACCGAGCCGGACCTGCTGACCGGACCACCAGAACGGTATGTGGCTCAGTGGACTGAGGCTGGCTGGCTACAACGGTTTCTTGAGTCAGCCTCAATCGAACCGCAATTCCAGTTGTCACGATTCGCCGAAGCAGCGATCCGGTTCATTGACACAAATGTCACGCACGGTACGAGCTTGGTGGGCACGGAAAGCCGCTTGCGGCTAGTGATCGAGACACTGGAGGACATCGTGCGTGGAGCGTCGGCGGACCCGGATCGGCGTTTGAATTACCTGCGGGAGCAGCGTGCACAAATCGAAGCCGAAATCGAAGCGATCCAGTCGGGCAAGTCGGTTCAGGTTTATCGTCCTTCGCAAATTCGCGATCGCTTTCAAACGGCGGTGAATTTGCTGAAAGACCTACAGTCAGACTTCCGCGCAGTCGAAGAGCGTTTCCAAGGCATTGCTCGCGACGTTCAGCAGCTTCAAGCCTCGGGCAGCGACTCGCGTGGCGGCATCTTGGGATTTGCGCTCGACGCCGAGGACATGCTCAAGACACAGGACGAAGGTATCAGCTTCTACGCCTTCGTGGCTTTCCTGTTCTCCCCGGCTCAGCAAGCTGCATTGGTGAAGACCATTCAAGAGTTACAACAACTCACTGCGCTGCACGATCAATCGGAGTCGATGCAGCGGGTGCGCCGCATGGTTCCGGCTCTACTGGCTGAAGCTGACAAGGTGATGCGAACCACTGCTAGACTCTCAACAACACTTCGGCGATTGCTTGACGCAAGAGCGGCTGCCGATCGGGTGCGATTGGCGAACGTCCTGTGCGATATTCGCCAGGCCGCGCTGCGGCTCGGCCAAGCCGCTGCCGACCCATCGATCCAATTGTCTCCCAGCGCGGAGATCGATCTGAACTGTCCGATGTCGCGGACCTTCTGGTCCCCCGCCCAGGCATTTACCGAACAGGCCGCAATGCAACACGCTATTGACGGCCAGCAAGCACTCAAGATAGCGGCTGCCTTTGCACGCTTGCAACGTCTTGATTTTCGCCAAATGCGTAGCAAAATCCGAGAGTCTATGGTCGATGGCCGAAGCCTAACGCTGGTACAACTGGTCGAGCGACATCCGGTTCAGGCTGGCGTGGTGGAACTATTGGGCTACCTACAAATCGCCCACGACGACGGCCACTCGATCGACTCGACGCACTTCGACCGGATTGTCGTTCACGACCGTCACGAGGCGTCTCCTTTGTCCGTGTCCATTCCACACATCACCTTCACCCCCAAAGCTCGCCACCTAGAGATCGGCAAGAAACCGCGATGACCCCTGCTGCCGGCGTCGAAAAACAATCTGAGTCCAGCGAACGATTGCCAGGCACCATGGAATGGAGCGCTGCGGCGGTGCGCTTGTTACAGGGTGTGGTGTATCACAATGACAACGAAAAGACTTGGGACACATTGCTGCGTTCTACCAGTCCACTGAGCGACTACTTTGCCAAGATTGGGCTGTTGCTGGTCGTGGATGAGGCCGAAGGCATGGCCTACTTGCGACAATTGGACGAAGATGAGATCGCTCCGGAAAGCGACAGCGTACCCCGATTGTTTCGTCGCACGCCGCTGGGCTACGAAGCCAGCTTGCTATGCGTCCTTCTGCGAGACAGGCTGCGACAGTTTGAAGAAGAGGATGTTCAAAACGAGCGTTGCGTGGTCGCTCAACATGATTTGTTGGACCTGTGGAAAGTCTTCTTCAGCAGTCAGCCCGACGAGGTCAAACTGAATCGTTCGCTGCAAGCCTCACTCCGCAAGCTGGAAGAACTGAAATTTGTGCGACAGTTTGAAGATGAGCCACTGAGCTGGGAAATTCGTCGCATCTTGAAGGCCCGCATTCCGCTGAGTGAGCTAGAGAATCTGAAGTCGGTCTTAACAGGCGCTGTCGAGTCCATGACAGATGTTAAGACCCAGGGAACTGTTGAAGGAGAAGTACCGCGCACTGGCGAGCTTAGCTACGATGCGTCGGCCACACTTCCGGAGGCTGAGAGCCAGTAGCGCATGGACTTTGATCCCGATCAACCAATGCCACTACCGGGCTACCGGTTGGCAAAATTTGAAGTCTACAACTGGGGGACATTTGATGGCTCAGTTTATTCGGTGCAACCGCGCGGACAAACGACCCTGCTGATTGGTGAGAACGGTTCCGGCAAGTCGACGCTGGTAGATGCTCTATTGACTCTGTTGGTACGTCCGCAGACTCGCAATTACAACGTGGCGGCTGGGGCTCAAAAGAACGAACGCGACGAACGAACCTACATTCGTGGGGCACATGATCGAACGGTGGGCCAAGATGGTCGCCCCAAAGTCGTCTTTCATCGTCCTGGGCTAGGCCACTACAGCGCACTGTTGGCCTGCTTTGAGAACGCGGGACGGCAGAGCACGTTTACGATTTGCCAGGTGCTGTATTTGGACAGCGACAACAATGTTCAAAAGATTTACGCCTTTGCCAACTCTGAACGCGGGATTGTTCAGGACTTGGGCGATCTATCGTCGACCAGTGGATTGGCCAAGCAGCTCCGCGAGCGAGGTTTCAAAACCACACAAAGCTACAAAGAGTATTTTCTGTGGTTGCAAAAAGCTACCGGCTTCAAAGCCAAAGCGATGGACATTTTTAATCAGACCGTTGCCGTCAAGGATGTCCAACGTCTGGATGTGTTTATTCGCCAGCACATGCTGGAAAAGAAGCTTTGGGACGAGCGCGTCGGACAATTGCTCCGACATTTCAGCGAACTCAGCGACGCTCATCGCATGCTGGTTCGCGTGCGTCAGCAAGATGAACTGTTGCGTCCGATTGTAGCCGAAGGCCAACGTTACCGTAGCAAGTTAGATGAAGTTCAAGTGGCGCGCCGGCTGCTGGAGGCCACCGCACTATACTTTGCTCAGGAACAGGTGCAACTGCTTGAGCCGCTATGCCAGCAGTGGAAGCAACAGATTCAGCATCTAATCGACGACATCCAGCGACTTGGCAATCTCAAAGAGAAGCTTGATCAGGAAATCGCACGGCTTAAAGTTGACATTGAAAACGCCGGAGGCGATCGACTACGTAGCTTGCCCGGACTGATTGAGCAAGAGGAGCAAATTGCGCGAGTCAAGGCTGGCCAGCGTAGGAGATTCGAGGCTCAATTGCAATTGGCCGAAATTGTCACGCGGCTGACATCGCCCGAACAGTTCCACAAGATTCACCGGGAACTGTCAGAACAGCGTCAACAACTGGTTCAACGGCGTGACGAGCAGAGAATAGCTGGTGAAATGATTCAGCGCGAGTTGGGAGGCGTCATTCAGCAGCTTTCAGAGGACCGTCGTGAGCTGGCAGCGCTGGAACGTCGTCGAGGCAATCTGCCTGAATCTTTTATTGTTCTGCGCGAAGCGATGTGTCGCGACTTGAACTTAGCCCCCAGCGACTTGCCGTTTGCCGCCGAGTTAATTGCGGTCAAGGCTTCCGAGCCGGACTGGGAGGCCTCGATCGAACAGGCACTGTACGCGTTCTCCCGCACATTGTTAGTCTCCGGAGATTTCTATTCGCGAGTGGCCGGTTACGTCGATCGCACGCGCCTAGTCGATGGACGCGGACAGGGCCAGCGATTGGTATATCTGAAAATCAGCTCGCGACAGGATGAGGCCGACGCTAGTCACGACACGTCTGGCAAGGCGATGCTGGTCGACAAATTAGAATTCCGCGCTGATCATCAGCTTTCGCGGTGGGTACAGAGCGAGATCAAGCAACGATTCAACTACATCGCCTGCGAGACAATCGAGAGTTTTCAACGTGCCACCGGTGCTGCAATGACGCGCAGTCGGCATCTCAAGACCGCGCAGGCCAGACACGAAAAGGACGATCGGTCGCATCCCGATGATCGCCGAAACTTTGTCTTGGGCTGGGATAACAAAGCCAAGAAGCTGGCTCTGGCCGAGGCAATTCGTAAACTAGAGAGTGACCACGCTACGTTGGCCGAGCGTTCTCAGCGTTTGAACAGGGAGATCGATCGGCTGTCCTCAGCCATCGGCGCACTTGACGAAGCGGCGAAAACGGAAGACTACGACACCATTGACAGCCACAAGCACGATGTCACCGCTGCCAAATATCGGCTGGAGAAACAGAAGCTAGAGGAATCCAACGACACAGTGCGTGAACTCCGCAAGCAGGTCACGCAACTGCAAGCTGAGAGTGTGGGCCATCAAGCGGATCGCGACGCGAGTATTGAGAAAAAAACCAATCTGGAGCGAGAAGCGCGGGGCGGCGAGCATGTCCTAGCCAACGCTCGACAAAAGCTACGCAATGCTGTGGCCGACGGACTGCTCGCATCGGCCACCGAGCAGTTCGAGGAGTTGCGCCAGCTAGTCAATCAGCCATTAACGTTAGACAACTTGGCTAGCTTGCCCGATTCTTTTGAGCGTCAGCAGCGGCAGCGGAAGGAGAAGCTGGAAGGTCAGCTCGCCCCAATCGAACGCGAAGTCACTAGCGCCATGGTCAAGTATTTGCGCAAATTTCAAGACGAACAAGCTGACCTGGATGCCAACGTCGAATCGCTGTCCAGTTTTGAAGGCCTTCAGCAGCGCATTGCCCTGGATGACTTACCGCAACACGAAGAACGCTTCAAGAGCCGACTAAACGAAAAGGTACTACACGAAATCGGACTGCTCAACGGTGGCCTGGAGACCGATCGGCAGGAAATCCGTGACAAGATCAGCCAGCTCAACGAAGCGCTCAAGTTGTTGCAATGGAAACCAGACACTTACATGCAACTGGAACCGAGCGACGTACAGGATCGTGAAATCTTGGATTTTCGGCGTGAACTAGCAGGCTGCCTGACCGGCACGTTCGATGCAACGCCAGAAGCTAACGAGGCCACCTTCATCCGCATTGAAAAGCTGGTAGAGAAACTACGCGATGAAAACAACACGCGTTGGCGCGAAAAGGCCATCGACGTCCGCAACTGGTTCAACTTCGCGGCCCGTGAGCTAGTGCGGGAGACTGGCGAGTCTCGCAGTTATTACGATGGCGGGGCAGGGCAGTCTGGCGGAGAGAAAGGTAAACTGGCGTTCTTAGTGTTAGTAGCGGCCATTGCTTACCAGTACGACATCGAACCGGATGCCGAGTTGAGCGACCGCTTCCATTTCGTGATGGTCGACGAAATGTTTTCGCGCAGCGACGACCAGCATGCGGAGTACGCCCTGGAACTGTTTGAACGCTTTCGTCTTCAGTTGCTAATTGTGGCTCCACTAGATGCAAAAGCTCGAGTCACCGAGCACTACGTTGGCACCTATCTGCACGTCGTCAAGGACAAGATCACGCACAAGAGCCAGCTTCTATCGATCACCGCTGAAGAATTGAACAGCTCGCTAGAGAACAGCTAGTTGCCTTGCCGGATATGCTGGGTCGCAGCTAGTTGATAGCACACGGGGCGGCCGATTAAAGCATGCGGCGTTCAGAATACATAGGTGGAGAGTGTTGAAATCGAGCAAAAGCGAACCGATCTTCTACCAGGCATCCGAAAGACTATTCGGGTTGAGGTTTTCCATCGATCCGAAACATTTCGGCCAAAGCATCAAGACGAAAGGCACCCCATTGTTCCTGCTTGATAGTCAGGTATTACGTTTTGGATCTCTTCGCGTGCATTCATCACAAACAGGCCGTGGCCGAGCCGTATGCGATCAACCCGGAGCGAAACGATAGCTGCCTGGGCCAGCCATCGAATGTCAATGCAGCAACCAATCGCTTCAACACCTCTTGAGCGCCACTCACCGATACTTGTCTAGTTTTGTCTCTGGACCATCCGTGGCAACTTGCTGTGCCTTGCCGAAACTTTCGATCAAGCACTTGTATTCAGGGCAAACGTGCTCAGACAGTATCTCTGCAAACTTCGAGCCTTCGGCCCGATTCCAAGTGCGCATCAACTCGGCCACGATAGCAAATGTGTCTGTGGGAATAGCACCTGCCTGTGCAACCCGAGCGATTGTGATATCTGTCGCTAGCTTGCTCCAGTTCCCGGAAGCATCGACTACGCAATATGCTTTGTAGCCCGCTTCCACTGCACTGATTGCCGGAAAGGCCATGCAAACACTGGTCAGCGTCCCAGCGATGATGACTGTTTTTCGTCCTGTCTTTTCAATCGCCTCGACGAAAAGTGGATTGTCCCATGCATTGATTTGCCCAGTACGTGGGACATAATGCGCATGGGGAGCAAACTTGTGAATCTCCGGTATCAACGGTCCGTTTGGTCCATCTGGTACCGAAGCCGTTGTGATAACTGGGATCTTTAGCAATGTTGCGGTTTTCGCGAGTGCTACCGCATAATTTCGCAGGTCAGGAACGGGGACATCTCGCACAGTGTTGAACAATCCACTTTGATGATCGATGAGAAGCATCACTGAATCTTCCGGATCGAGCATTCCATTCGTTGCAGTCATTAGATTATCCTTTGCAAATTTTTGGTGCTTCGAGGCGTAACTGGAACCGAATTTCAAACGCTTAGTACCAACTATGCACTAACATATTAGACTTGTATGCTGGTGACGCCCAAGTAGCAAGTATGGGCGGAATAGTTAGTAGTTACTTCTAGGATACTGAAGGCGCGACGATGGCGAAAAAGGTGATGCGAGAAACTGCGACTTGCCCAGTAGAAACAACTCTCAAAATCATTGGAGGACGCTGGAAAGTGCTGATCATTCATTTTCTTATCGACGGCAAGCAGCGTTTCGGAGAACTCGCACGCTCACTTGGAAGCATTTCGGCCCGCACGCTCTCGAAGCAATTACGTGAGCTTGAAGAAGACGGAGTCATAGATCGCCAGGATTTTCGCGAAATTCCGCCAAAGGTCGAGTATGCACTCACGCCTCTCGGCAAGTCACTTGAACCGGTTTTAAGAGCAATGGAATCATGGGGATTGATCGCCGAAAAGAACGCTAAGAGCAAGAAGCGAATTCGGCCAGCCCGTAATTAAGTTGCTATCCTCAAAGGACTTGCTCGAAGATGCCAGTATTGTGAACTGCCATTTGCATGCGACCGACACGGCTCTGGCTCTTTTTTCTGCCCGCGTTTTAGCGGTGAGATGGCAAAGCCAAGTACCACTCGCTGTCTGTGGACTGCTCGCAAAATGCGGCTGCCTCATCAAATTCCCTAAGCTTAGGCGCTCATGCAATTTGACATAAATGGAGCTTAACATTGATCGACCCAGTTGAGCTGCGGGAGAAGGCGACGCGAATCTACGGGCGAGCGATTGACGCTTGGTTGCGGAGCGATGAGAGCTTTTTTCCTTACGCAATTCGCGCCAACACTCAATTAGCTGACGATCACGTCACGGCCATCAAACAGGTTGATGCGCTGCGGCAGCATTCGAAGGAGAGTTTGGGGTTCGGCTACTCGATCTTATGGCAGGAGCGCAAGACTCGCAAACATGGCAGCCAACGACTGCCCGGCGGCTTCTACATTGAATCGCTCAATGACTTGTTGAGTTGGATCGACAAGCAACGGGAGTTTACTAGACTTCGAAAAGTAACTCATGTGATTCGGCACCAGTGTGCACAGCTCGAGCCTTGGTTGTTGCAACATTGGCGTCGCGCGTTGGAGGTTCATCAAGATATCGAAGATCTGTTGTTGGTTGCCAACCATCTGTGCAACTACCCGCGTCCGAATTGTTATCCGCGCGAACTGCCGTTGCCGGTTTCCACCAAATTGATTGAAAGAAATTTCAAGCTGCTGGCCGAGTGGCTGGATATCGTTCTGCCGAATGGTGCCATCGACTACCAGTATGGTAGAGACAACTTTGCTGGACGCTATGGCTTCCGGCAATCGTCGCCGCACTTTTTGATGCGGCTGTTGGATGACTCGTTAAGAAACCAGCTCTGCTTTCCCGGGGTCGAGCTATCTCTGCCGATCGAAACAATAGCTCAATTGCCCGTTTCCGACGTGCGAGTGTTCGTTGTCGAAAACAGAACTAATCTGCTCACGCTACCGTACCTCAGCCGTGCAATTGCCCTGGGGGGCCTGGGTTACAATGTAAGCCAGTTTTTCGATGTCACCTGGCTGGAGAAGAATATCGTTTACTACTGGGGTGACATCGATGTCGATGGATTCTGTATTTTATCCAGCTTGCGGCAGCGGTTTCCGTTAGTCAAAAGTCTAATGATGGACGCTGCTACGCTCAATCAATTCCGCTGCCTAATCGGACCGGGAAACCAAGCCAGCCCCGAGCCGCCAAAACATCTTGAGTCACATGAATTGGAGGCGTTCCAACTATGCCGCGATAATAACTGGCGATTAGAGCAGGAGCACGTTCCGCAATCGTACGTCAACTCACAGGTTGGCGAGATTGGGATTTTGCATCGCGTAAACAATTAGAATCTGAGCAAGAGCCGCTTGCGCGGATCGTTGGTTGCCTGAATGTCAAGGCGAGCGGCAGTTGCAAATCTACCGCAGCCATCGTCGCCAGACGGTGGTCTAGCTTGCGATCCACCGTCTGGCGACGGCAGCTACATTTCGGTCGCTGGTTTAAAAATCCAGTTGGCAGCGAACGCCGAAGGCACTGGCTTGTGATGCCATGAGGGCGTTAGACTGGATAACCCCGTTGCGGATGGGCCGCGCTTCGGCCCAAGAGTGAATGTAGTTGAATACGCATTTGCAGTAGGGATTCACATACCAATTCAATCCAGCAGTCATATTCTGCATGAGCCCGCCGGTAATTCCTCGATTGTT
Organism: Pirellulaceae bacterium; assembly: GCA_019636385.1. Lineage (NCBI taxonomy): Bacteria > Pseudomonadati > Planctomycetota > Planctomycetia > Pirellulales > Pirellulaceae > Pirellulaceae bacterium. The sequence continues at coordinate 150,964 of JAHBXT010000007.1, forward strand.
CAAGTCCAAATAGGACCAGCGTGCGGCCAGCTCCCAGGCTCCACAACCTCCGCATCGAGAGACGCTATTTCGCGGCAACACACGGTCGATAGCTCCGGCTTTGCGATCGTATGGGCGATGTTCGCCGGTCAAGAACCAACCGACTTGCGAGTAGGCACCGTTAAAAAACGCATCTCCGCTGGCGGCAGTATTCACAAAGCAGCCCATTGCCTCGGATTGCCATGACAACGGTCCACGTACCCACAACGACTCAATGCCCAGTGTCTGCGTCAACTCGATATTGGTCAATGTGCCGGTATCCACAAAGAACGGGGTGCCATTGGCAACATCGGGTACCGGTTGGCCGCTGGTGCCTATTGGACTTACTGAAGGTACAACAAACTCGCCGACGAAGATTTCCGGGATACTCCGAAATCGAACCCGGTCGTTGGGCGGTGAATTCAGAACATATGCCGTTCCCAAATGCAAATAATCGGCTCCTTGAGAACCGTGCCACAGCAAGTGCGTCAGCCGAGTCGCCATGCCGTTGCCACCGTTGGAGCTGAGCGATCCGCCAAACTGGTCCTGGCCAGTGCGAAAGTAGGATGTCGCCCAGGTCCAGTTCAAGTCCTGAGAGTGGTCATAGAACCCGACGCCGATATGCCGGAAAGGTACGAAGGCTTGAAAGGTCGAGGAGCGTTCCATGAATGTTGTGTAGCGGAAGCTGCTTACGGTCTCTAAGCCGAAGGGTTGCTTCCACTGGCCAACGCGCACTGTACCCAGCGGTCCCGCATCCTTGAAATCCGCCCATACATCGGTAAACGTTGGCCGGCCAAAGAATCCAAAATCCATTTGCAAGAAGTAGTCCATGCGATCTGAGACAGCGCCCTTGGCGCTCAGTCGAGCGCGACGAAAGTCTGCGCCGTTCTCAATGCGCCCGTACGTCAACCGACTAGCGTCATCCTGGTCAAACGACACCGCGTCAGCTTGAAACACGCCATTAATTGTGATGTTGGGCAGCTTTTTATTGTCCGCCTCGGCTTTAGACTTGGCGTCGGCCAGTTTTTTTAATTCGCCTTGCGTCTCGGCGTGCAGCCTTTCCAACGCTTTGACGCGACTGTCTATATCCTGAACCGTGCCTGAATCCTCCGTACCTGTTGCCAGTTTCGATACCAAATTTGTCTGCTGGTCAATTGCTGCGGGAAAATCTACGGACAGCTGTGTATCGGGAACGGAAAACACAAGTTGGCCGGACGCTAATTGTCCGCTTAACAGGCAGAGCAGTAGGGCAACCACTGCGCGGTAAAATGTGAGCATATTGGCAAGTCCCGCACACGTCCTATTGCAATTGGCATCAGCAAATACGATATGCTTGCCTTGCGCTTCGATGTCTGCTAAGAGTCTCAACAAACTGAAGCTCTAGGTCGGATCGGAATCCGTCGCGCCCTTAAATCAGTACATTCGGTTCAGCCGCTTCATTCTTCGCAGCTTGCTGCATCGCGATCACGCTCTGCCGCACTACCTGGAACCGTGCGTTCCTCAGTGGGCAAGAACCTGTTAGTGCTATCATTGGATGAACCGAATCGGCCTAATTGAATGGATTCGTCCCAGAGGGACAAGTACCCACTTCGTCCCTACGGGACGATTGTTGTCCTGCACGTGGCACACTTGCGACTACCAATATTCTGTCCCTACAGGACTATTCTTCGGTAGCTGTTTGTAACCCCAAGGACTTATCCTCGCTTCCAATCGAAAGAGACGATGGTTGTAGATAGCAACGAGGCGAAAACTGGCAGCTTCGTTTTGCGAAAAAGAAGGCGAAAAAGAAGGATTGTGCACAGAGGCAAGCGGCCGTTGAGAATAGACCGTGACTGTCTTTGCCAGACGTTGGGTCTCTAGCAAGTTTACCGTCTGGCGACGCTAGTTCGGCCGCTCGCCTAGCCGCCAATCTGATACATCGCCCGCTCTGGGGGATGAAAGTCGAGGTCATGAACTCCGTGAGCTGCGGCTTTAGCGGCGACGCAGTCTCGAATAATCTGAACGACTTGCTGCTGAGCTGCGCTGTATGCTAGTGGCAACGACGAAGCAGCGGCAGAAGTGTTGGTATGCTCGAACTGCGCGGAATTCCATTGTTGCGACAAATGCGCTAGCTCTAGCAGTTGCGGCGCAACGTCCCATTCTTGCTTGCCAAATAGACAGTTGCGAATCTTGCCATCGGAGGTGATGCGCAGCCGATCACAATTACCGCAAAAGGGTCGGGTTACGGAGTCGATAAAGCCGACTGCGGTACCATCGCAGAACACATAATCGGTAGAAGGCTGAGCGCTGTCAGGTCGCGGCTTGATTGTCAACGGTCCAAAATGCCGCACCAACCGCTGGCGCAGTTCGTCGCCGGAGACCATGCGCTGCTGACTCCACGCGCGCTGACCATCTAACGGCATGAATTCTATGAAGCGAATCACCACACCGCGCTGTCTGGCAAACGACACCAAGTCGACCACATCATCTAAATTAACATCGCGAAGCACGAGCGCGTTCAATCGCAGCTCGACGCCGGGCTGGGCGAGTACCGCTTCGATGCCTTCCAGTACACGGTGCAATCCGGCTCGGCGGCTGAGTCGTTGAAACGACTCTTCGGACAGCGTATCCAGGCTGATGTTGACACGAGATAGACCGGCACTCACCAACTGCGGCAATTGCTCAGCCAAAAACATGCCGTTGGTCGTCAAAGCCACTTCCTGCACGCCGCGAATAGGTACCAGCAGCTCGATCAACTTATACAGATCGGGACGCATCAATGGTTCGCCACCGGTCAGCCGATAGTGAGTCACACCCAGCGAAGCAGTCACACGCACGAATTCAGCCAGCTGACCAAAGGACAAATGTCGCTCGCTGGGCATGAACGGAACCTTGCCATCCGGCATGCAGTATTGACAGCGGATGTTACAGACGTCGGTTACGCTGACGCGCAACGATCGGTGTGCGCGCTGGAACCGATCTACCAATGGCAATTCGCGTTGCACATCATCTCGTATGCGCTCGGGGGTCATGGAACTGATCATTTCGAACTGTTTGCATTTTGGGCAGGATGTACCCACCGGGACGGACCGTCTACATAATGTTCCTGCTTCCAGATCGGCACATCGAGTTTAATTGAGTCGATCAACCACTGGGCGGCCTGAAATGCGGCCTGGCGGTGGGGACTACTGACGGCGATGACCACGCTGGCCTCCTGAGGCAGGACCTTACCTAGGCGATGCACGATGGCGACGCCTCGTAACGGCCAGCGTTGCCGGGCCTGGTGGACCAAGCGCTCCAATTGAGCCAGTGCCATTTCCGAGTAAGCTTCGTAGAATAGAAACTCGGTCTCAAGTCGCCCTTCTGCAGTCGGATCAGAAGTACCGCTTTGCCTGAAGTCTGCCGCTGCGGTCCAGCGCCGTGTCGTACCCACAAATAGAACCTCACCACCGGCTTCATCGTGGGCCACATGTTGCAGCACACGCTGCGAATCGATGGGGGAATTGGTTAGTTCAATCATGTGACTCAACCATTAGCCACCGCTGACGGGCGGGATGAGCGCGACGGTTTGTTCTGACTGGACTGGATACTGAGCGCTCACGAATTCATTTCCCACCGCCCAGCGCGACTGCTGGACAATACCGCGCAGTTGGGGAAACTCATTGCACAATTGACGACCTATCTGATCGATATCTGTGATGGAAGCTTCCGGCCTACAGAGCGCACGCAGCTGAACGCTACTCGTACCCGCCAACTGGGCAGCCGCCGCAAACAGTCGCACTTGCACGGTTATTGTTGGATTGGACGCCTGCGACTGGGCAGCGAGATCAACAGCGCTCATGCGACAAGCCTCGTCCGACGGCCGAAATAATCAAAACTTAGTGGCTGCTAGTTTACTCTCATGCCATCGTTTCGAGAAGTGAACCAAGCAGCCAACTGCGGCATACTGCCATACGAATAGGCTAACAAAGCCACTGGATGCACCGTTGGCTTGCTGGTGGCTAGCTCCATTTGCATTTTGCAGGCCACACATTCGGTCGAGCCCAACTGGGCAGTGGTTTCTCTCATGCGACTGATCAGATTCCACCCAACGCGAATACTGGTTCGAAAATTCTTGCGTTGTAGCCCGAAGGTACCGGCCATACCGCTGCAGCCAGCATCGGCCTGGTCAATTTGCAAACCGGGAATGAGTTGCATCAGCCGCAGCGCGGGTTGATGAGGATACAGCGCACGAGCATGGCAAGGCTCATGGTAGATAATCGACAAATTGACGGGACGCAGATCCAATTCCAATTCATTGCGCTGATGCATGGCCCACAAATAGGCGGACGCTTCGTAACAGTTTTCGGCAATCAATTGCGTATCTTCGCTATCCTGCAAGTAACGATATTCTTGCTGGAAGCAAAGAGCTGCTGTCGGTTCGAGCGTCACGATGTCATAACCCATGCGCACACCCTCAGCCAGAATCTTGATGTTGTTCTTGATGTGCTTGCGAGCGCGCTGCACATCACCGGACGAGATCATGGCCATAAACGAGGGCGACTGACTGGTAGGCACGTACACATTCACATTCTGATGCCGCATGACCTCAACTAAGGCGCGTCCCAAAAGCGGATTGTGCCAGTTAGCATATTGATCGACAAAGAATAGTACCTTGCGACCACTAGCGCGATCGGGCCGATTCAGTTTTTCTCGCGCTGCCCAACTGAGAAATGTCTTGCGCGCCACCTTGGGCAGTTTGCGTGCCTGAGCGACACCAAATGTCTTTTCCAGCAGCCAGCGCATGAGCGGACTGCCAATGGCCCAATTGGCAGTCCTCGGAAAGCGGCTGCCGATTGCTGAAATGAGATCGGTACGATTGATCATTCGGTCTTTGAGAGTCAAACCATGACTGGCGACATGCTGTGCCTTGGCTTCTTGAACGAGCTTAGGAATATTTACATTGGCAGGACATTCCGTGCGACACTGATGACAGTTGAAGCACAGGTCGCTGATATTTTTTAACTCCTCGCTCTCCAGCAATTCTGCATCCAACGTGCCGGTTAAAATTCCTCGCATTAAATTCGCTTTGGCGCGCGGCGAGGCCTCTTCGCCTTTGTGCACTCGAAACATGGGGCACATGCGTTCCGAAGCAGCACTCGTCCGACAACGGCCACAGCCATTGCAACTGCGGGATGTATAGGCCAGTGATTCCTGCTGGTTCCAGTGGAGCAGGACCGGTAACTCAACTCGCTCAATCGCCATGTGATCACCGTCGACCACCGGCAATCTGTCCTCCCACGGCAGTTTGGCCATATCTGCCGGCGACAACTGTTCGGCCACATGCTGTTCCGACCCCAGCAGGGCTTCCGCAGCATCCAAAGAGTTTCCAAGGGGTGACAATTCCTTGCCGGCTTCAATGGCGGGTGATTGGTAGTGGTGACTGGGCACTGGCCGCAGGTGTTCCGTGACTTTTGGCGGAGTCGGACTGAGGAACTTTCCAGGATTTAGAATTCCGTGCGGATCGAACAACTGTCGCAGGCGTCGGAACAGTTCCAGTCGCGGCCCAAGCTGCTTTTCTGCCCAGGCTGCCCGACTGAGGCCCATGGCATGCTGCCCACAGACTACGCCCTCGAACTCAAACACTTTGGCATATAGCGCCTCACACAGTCGACTAAGTCGCAGCTGATGTTGCTTATCAGCCAGATCGAAGAAGGGCCGTACGTCGACATGCCCGTGCAAAGCGTGTGCGAATAGCGTCGATGTAACTCGCTCGGTCTTGAAAATGTTCTGAACTTCAACGAGGAATTCGGGCAATCGCCTGGGCGGAATCAAGATGTCGTCCAACAGCGGTAGCGGCCGCAAATTGCCTTTGAGTCGGTACAGTCGAGGAATCACTCGTCGAGCCAATCGCCACAACATGCCACGTTCGATCGGATCGGTGGTCAGTCGATGCGAAACAATCGGCCTTCCACCATGCTGCATGCCCTGCAGTATTCGCGTCAATTGACTGCGGACCCAAGCCGGATCGTCGCCCTGCATTTCGACCAGCAACATTGCTTCGGCACCGCGTGGAACGATAGCAGCATAAACCTGTTCGGACTCGCGAGCAATTTCCAGCAAGCGCCGATCCATCAAATCACAGGCGCTGAGCTGTTCTTTCTGCAGCTCCACGGCGGCTTTGGCAGCCTGCTCTAAACGAGCAAAGAACAGCAACATCAGACCACGAACGTGCGGGATGGGTTCGAGTCGTAAGGTGGCCTCGGTAATCAACCCCAGCGTTCCCTCGGAACCTGCAATCAATCTGGCCAAATTGACTCGATCGCCATCCAGTACCTTTTCGATACGATACCCGCAACCACGGGCTACCTCACCCCAGGGTGGGCGCATGATGAGCGCCGCGTTTTGCTGAAGCATCAAACCGACTTGCTGGGCCAGTTCCCCCTGTCGTGTCGGCGCGGCCTGTTCCGCGATCCACTCGTGCTGAGCAAGTTCCAATACTTCACCATTGGAAAGCACGACTTGTAAACTTTGGACACTGTCGCCGGTCGAGCCATATCGTGGAGAATGGCTGCCGGCAGCGTCCACGGCAATCATACTGCCAATCGCGGAAACACTGCGCGTGACCGGATCTGGACCAAACAACATCCCAAAGCGTTGCAAATGCCGATTGAGGTCAGCTTGAACCACACCGCTCTGTACTCGGACATAGTTCTGCTGAGGTGCATGGATGCGTCGCAAATAGCGTGAGAAATCGACGATAATGCCGCGTCCCAGTGACTGCCCTGCTAGCCCGCTGCCTCCCCCGCGCGGAAACACTGGAATTTCGCGCTCCGAGCAATACTTTAGTAGTTCGGAAACATCGTTCACGCTACGCGGGCGAACCACGCCCAACGGTTGAATCTCGTGAATACTGGCATCGCTGGCATACAACTGCTGAAAAATCGGCGCGAAGTGTACGTCGCCGGTCAAGATTCCACGCAAATCGGCTTGCAGTCGCGACCCATCCAGCTCCATCAATCGCCTCGCTACTCGCCCAGCTCACCTAGCTGCGACAACAAGTCACTCATTTCTGCAGCCGCATGCAAATCGCCGACTTGTCGCGCGATGTCAATTCCATCGCGCAACCAAGCTCGTGCGTGGCTGATCTCATTGTGCCCGATCAACATTTGGGCCGCGCGAAAATACGACGGTACGTGCGGTGGCTGCTCATGAGCCAACTGACTGTGAATGTCCAAAGCCTGCTGGAACTCACCGGCCTTATCTAGCTCCATCGCCAATGCATACCGCAAAAACACATCCTGCGGTTCAGCCTCCAGCATGGTCAATATTTTTTCGCGGCGTGATTCTGGCATGTGCAATCATTGTACTTTGCAAATGGACGGATTGTGGGTTCGGGCAAGTCGACCTAAGTATCATAACCGCCCAGGCTGAGAAGGCACTACCGCAACTGCGCGCGTGATGCCTGCAAATAGCTGATTAGCGGCGAAAACCAGCAGTGCGAGGCACATTTGAAGAATCAGCCTATGGCTTACTAGCGAACCAGGGGCACTACATCAGCCGAGCGCGCAGTTCGGCGGATGGCCTCCAAGAATTGAGTCGTCTCTTCTTGGACCAGTTGCACGCCAGCATCGTCTGTTTTCACCTCTGCGCGGAACCGGTGCATGCCTGGAGCTGATGCCAATGCAATAATCTTCAGCGTCACGGTTTCGCCAGGTTTGATCTGAACAATAGGCTCAAAACGAACTTGACCAGGCATGAGCTGATGGCGATGCCCCTCGGCGCGTACCGGTTCAATATCGTTGGAGAACAGTCCAGCCACCAATACCTGTTGGACAGTCTTGGACCCACGATTGGCCAAAGCAAGTTCGTATACAACTTCGCTGCCCACAGATGCCGGACCACTCGGATCGCTGACCATAAGTTTCAAATCGGTAACCGCCTTGACTTGCGTGACTGCATCGCTGCGCACCGCACTACCTGTGCTAGTAGAGCAGTCGGCCGTTACGTGATTGTCGCCCTCCCTCGCCAACGCGACTTGAAACTGAATTTCCTGCGAACCGCCAGGAGACAACTGGTCGAGGTTCCACACGAGAATGCCCGACTGGTTGACCAAGTCGGGTGGTGCATTCAGCAAGCGAGCGTCAGATGGCAGATGGATTCGCGTGCACACTGCTCGGGCTACCGCGTCTCCATGATTGCTCAGTCGTACCTCATAGGTCGATGCCGATCCGTAATACGCCAATTCGGGTGCATCCAGTTGAATATCCAATCGCGACTGGCGAACATGCACTCCGGTTTCCGTACGAGTCGCCAAGCCGCCGCGAGCCCTGGCATCGGCAGTAATATTCATTTTACCAGGTTGTTTAAAAACCAATTCGACGTCAATCGCCTCGGACCCACCGGCGGTAACTGTACCCACATCCAGCGAGCTAGAGCCAAACTCTTGCGCCGCGAGCGTCACCACGACATCATGCGCATCTGCTGTCCCACGATTAAGAACTTGTAGTCGGTATGTATTGGCTTCGGCGTAGTTAACCTCGCCGGGTCCCTGCAATTGCAATTCCAGGGCCGGCGAAATGACTTCGATGGGCGTTCGTCCTTCTAATGGTTGAAAAGTCCATTCGAGCCCCACAGAAAAGTCGATACCAGTTTGAGCCGCGATTTGCAGGGGAACTGCAACTTGTTCGCCCGGTCCCATTGTGTCGAACATACAGGTTACCAGCGTTGCGCCGTCGGCCAATTGTTCGGCGGTAATCCGGTTCTGATGGTTGGTAGGAGGTTGCAATTGGACGCCTCTGGGAACATCCAAGCGCACGATTAGACCCGGTACTTGCATCTGACTTTCATTGACGACCTCTAGAAAGTACTGCTGCGCCGATCCGACTTCAACGACGTTCGGTCCGCGTAGCGCAACATGAACGTTCGGTGCCTGCACTGCCAAGCGCCTCTCAGCAACCTTTGGCGGTCCGCGCCGAGTGTCAGATTGAGCACTCGAGGGACGTAGGTTCGACTGCAACTTCGGTGCGGCGAATGGAGGCGCAGAGCCTGCCTCACTGCTGCCAGCTTCCGATGTCATCTTTTCGACCAATGGAAGGCTTTGTTGAATGCTTGGCGGGTCGCTGCTGATGCCCATGCCGGTGTCTTCACCACTCTCACCGGTGTCGCCATGAACCGGAAGTGGCGGCAATGAGCTAACTCGCTGAGGTTGACTTAGTGGCTGGGGCAGTGACTGGCTAGCAGTCGGTGCTGGCTCAGCGATGCTGCGTCGCACAGGTACCCGTGAGACCTTAGGAGATTGAAGTGCGGGCGTAGTTGGCGCACCCTGCACTTGATTGTGTTGAATCGTTGCATTCTGCGCCTGGCTATCAACCAATTCGGCCTGGATCGTCGAAATGGAATTTTCCGGCGCTGGCTGAACAGTAAAATCAGCTCGCAACTTGTAAGGTGATCCCGTCGAGTAGTCTCGATCTGATTCAGGCGAGCGCAGGGCGGCTGGCAATGTGCGAGTCGGTCCGGCGTCCGAACGGGACGGGCTGCGCACCATCTTGACTGCTGCCGGAATGCTTGTGGATGTAGTTTGACGGGATTCCGACTGGCCGTAGATTTTGGTGGCCAATGGCCCTGCAACCTGAAGACTCAAAGCGCAACACAGCGCAGACCGGATCCAACTAATCTTCACTCTACGTAGTAATTGATGTCTGCTGCAATTCATTCCAATTCACTCCCGTAACGCTGATTTGCTCGGCACCACGCATTGCCCCGTTACGTCGGTCACCTACGGCATGCTCCCGTAGAGAACGGAGCGCTCCAGCTCAGGTAATCGACCGTCTCAACCTCTATCGACCAAGTTAAGCTGTAACGATTAGCCAATCTTTTCGGCTTGAGTTCATTTCTGGAGCCAGTGGAAACAAATGATGGTCGCTTCGGTACTTCTGCTGTCGAATTGCAACCCGTTGTTGCATTTTGCAACGTTCAGCGGATGATTGCTGTGGCCGACGGACATTCGCTTGATTCGTGTTAGTCACGCCGCCGGGGCAATAAAGGCATAGGATTTGCAACGATTAGCATCTGCCTGGCTTGCCGATCTCGCCCACCCATAGCCATTATTCGGTGCCGGCACAAAATTTGCACCTAGTGGCCAGTTCACCTGTCGGCGACCGTGTGCTGGAGCCGGTTTGACAGGGGCGGGCACCCTATATTCGTAACGCCAAAATTGCTCTGAAGTTCAATCTGTCTGGTTTTTTGTAGCAGTTCGAGGGCTGGGTGAATAAAATGCAACACAGCGCTGGCCGCCTGCGTATCAAACCACCCACAAGAGCTACTTCATAATTTCCGATCGCAACAAACTGTTCAGGTGATGATTTATGTCTGGCATTCCTAATTGCTTCACTTCTGGAATGGTTATTCGCTTTATCAAGTCGCTAGCGTTTATCGCGATACTCGCCTGGACTTCGTTGGCGTTTGCTGACCAAGGGGCTGCCAGTCGCTGGTCCACCTTTAACGAAGGTCAACATCAGCTCTATGCTCTATGCCTTCAGCCTGGCCAACAACAGGACTACGCGCGCCCCGACGGCTACGAAATAGCAGTGCTGTTTGACACCTCTGCATCGCAAACAGGTTGGATTCGTCGTGAAGCGCTCGAGGTACTGGAAGAGCTGGTTGCGACGCTACCGGTTGGGGCTCAGGTGGGACTGATTGCCTGTGATATTCAAGCGGTGCCGATGACAACCGGTCTGGTATCACCCAGCGATCCGGCTTGGCAACAAGCGCTGGAAAGACTTAGGCAGCGTGTCCCCTTGGGGGCTACCAATTTGTCAGGCGCGATTCGATCGGCGGCCGAATTGCTTGGCAACAAACCAACGATGCAGCGGACGATCATCTACCTGGGCGATGGCGTAAATCGTAGCCAGTTCTTAACACCGGGCGAGCATCGGATGTTAATTGACGATCTGGTTAGCCGACAGATCACGTTTTCGTCATTGGCCATTGGCCCGTTTACCGATGTTAATACCTTAGCAGCCATAGCCAATCACACCGGTGGTGTCCTCTACAATCGCGATGCGATAACCGAATCAACACAAGTGATTGGTCGCAATTTAGGACTTAGCACTGCGCTACCTGTGGTCTGGATTGAGAATGCCGAACTGCCGCGCGGAATTGCCAACCATTTCCCGCAGCGCTTTCCTCCGTTACGATTAGACCGGGATACGGTCGTGGTTGGTCAATTGGACGGTGATGTAGCCACGGGACAAGTCAAGTTGGTTGGCCTGGTTGCGGGACAACCGATTGAATTGAAATGGCAGGTGACCCCCGAGCCCAGTCACCCTGATATGGGTTTCTTGACGTCTGTGATCGACCGTGTTCGCTCTGATGGCGGGCTGAATTTGCCGGCACTGGGTTCCGATGGCCTGCGGTCGCTGAGCCATGCGTTGGCTGATGATGCTGTGTCGCTGATCAAGTCCGGAGAATTTGCGCTGCGATCCGGGCAGCCCGAAAGCGCTTTGCGAATTGCCGAAGAAGCGCTCAAGCGTGACCCCGAGAACCCCGCGGCCCTGCAACTTCGCAAGGCATCTCTCAAAGCAATCGACGCTGACGACAAGAGCATTCCTGTCGGCAAGCTGATGCAGTTCAATGGACCGGCAGCGGCAGATCGAGCACAATCTTCTCTGTTGTCGGAAACTCTGGCCGCCAGCGACTTATTGGCTCAGGAGCAGGAATTGCGACGCGCGGCTGCTCAAGCCATGCAGCAGCACGTTCGCCATCAGCTCGGCGATGCTCGCAAATTGTCGTCGCAAGATCCCACTGGCGTCAAAAATTCACTCAAGCTGTTGTTGGAAGAGGTCGATTCCACCACCGACGTCGATGCCGCCACCCGACAGCAATTGCGAGACCAAATCGGCTCGGCCATCGCCCAGGCTTCGCTACAGGAAGTCAAACTCCGACAACGGCTGGCCCAATCCGAAGTGGTACGAGCACAGGCTGATGCTGCCCAGCGGATTCTGAATGATACCAGGCGTAGCCAAGAATCACTGAAGCAGCTCGTCGAGCACTTCAACTATTTGATGGCTCAGCAGCGTTACTTGGAGGCCTCTAAGGATGTTTCTCCAGAAATTGAAAAGCAGGTGCCCGATTCGGTACTGGCTGTGGTGACTCGTGAAGAAAGCTCGCTGTTATCGAATCAAGCGCTGGTGATGGATGCATTTAAGCGCCGTGAGCAAGGCTTCATCGACGCCATGCGTGGTGTGGAAGAAGCAGCGGTACCGTTTGATGGCTATCCGTCACCGGTCATCTATCCGCCACCCGAAATCTGGCAAGCATTGTCGGCACGTCGCAAGGAGCGTTATAGTGCTGTCAGCTTATCCAGTGGCGACGACCAGGCGCGCGGAATTTATTCGGCGTTGAAACAGTCCACGAGCAACAATCAATTCAATGGACAACCGCTGTCGCAAGTGATTCAGGGCTTGGCAGATGAATTCAAGATTCCCATGTGGATGAATCTTGCCGAACTCGAGAACGATGGCATCGAACCTGACGCGCCAATCACCTTGGAATTGCCACCTATTTCCTTACGCAGCCTATTGCGATTGCTGTTGGAACCATTGAATCTAACGTACATCGTCCGCAATGAAGTGCTGGAGATTACCACACTCGCCAGTGTTGAAAAGGATCCTGTCACGCGCATCTATCCAGTTGGTGACCTAGTTGTCCCCAGAATGCCCATGGGTGGCGGGATGATGGGCGGCATGATGGGTGGCATGGGCGGCGGCATGATGGGTGGCATGGGCGGCGGTATGGGCGGCATGGGCGGCGGCATGATGGGTGGCATGGGCGGCGGTATGGGTGGCATGGGCGGCGGTATGGGCGGCATGGGCGGCGGTATGTTTGCCGTTCCCGACGACACCACCAAACAAGCCCCGACGGCTAAGCCTAAAACTACCGCGAGCACGGACCCGAAAACCTGGGTCAGGCTGTATGAAAAGGCTGATGATCAGGCAACCGACAAGCTCAACACGCGTGTGCAGACCGTCGTTCAGCAGTGTGTTGAAGTAGCCGAAGCCCATCTCGAAGCCGGGCAACTCGATAAAGCTCGTGACGCATTCGAGAAAGTTATTCAGTTAATCGGTGGCTTGCTGAGCGCTGGCTACCCACAGCCATGGATGTATCAGGCGCTGAGCCTGAGCATGGAAGCCTGCAATTATCCGGCTGAGGAAATCAAGCGTGTGCTGCTGAGTTCTATTGACTTTCAAGCCGACACGACTCAAGCCTTCCAGATCGCTCGGCATATGGCAAACAAGGGCATGAAGCGCGACGCACTGCAACTGTTGCGTGACATCGCGCACGTCGAACCGCTGCGGTACGATGTGTTCGCTTTAGCACTTCCACTGGCCAAAGAAACCGGTGATGTCGAGGCGCTGCGGTGGGTTTGTACGGGCATTCTGAGTAAGGCTTGGCCCAAAGAACATGCTTCACTGTTTGATGACGCACAGATGCTGGCGCAGGCTACGCTCATACGCATGTCCAAAGAAGGGCGTGTTATTGAATCAACCGCTCTGGAACAAGAGATTCATCAATCTTTACAACGCGATATTATTGTGCGCGTTAATTGGACTGGCCAAGCCGATCTTGATCTGCGCGTCCGCGAACCAGGGGGTACGATTTGTTCGTTGGCCAACCCAGTGACGCTCAGCGGCGGCACACTGGTTGGGGATGCTTCCGGCCTGAACGAAAAGCCGCAGTTGGAGGGATTCTCCGAATACTACGTGTGCTCACAAGGCTATAGCGGACAGTACGATATCGTGATTCGTCGCGTATTAGGCGAAGTATCGGGTGGCAAAGCGACTGTAGAAATCTACACCGACTATGGAACCCCGGAACAACAGTTTGCTTCACAAGTGGTGGACCTGAGCCAGAAAGATGCATTAATTCAAGTTGTCGTCAAGAATGGACGTAGACAGGAACCAATTGCTGATACACAGTTGGCTGCTGTGAGAACAAAGCAACTGGCAACTAGCCGAGCTGTACTTGGTCAGATATCGGCAGGAGGAGCTTCCGCAGACAGCAGCGCCAGCAACTACAACTATTTTCGCCAATTGCAATTGCGCAATGCGCTTATCAACGGCCTTGGCTTTCCCGCAGGCCGCGGCGCCGTTGGCTATACACCAGTCATTACCACGCTTCCCGAAGGTGCCAACCTGTCTACAACGGGTGTCGTTTCCCCAGATCGACGCTATGTCCGACTGTCTCCTACGCCGTTTTTTACCGGCATTGGCGAAATCTTCACCTTTAACTTTGTAACCGGAGAATCGGGGGCGGGCGGTGCTGGGATTGGTGGGGGCAATACGGGTGGTGGAGGGATCGGTGGTGGAGGCGGCGGAATCTTCTAATTCTGCCTGCGGCTGTAAAATTTGGGTTGCAATTTGCAAGAATCATAGCCGCGAATTAGCCCTAGCAAATGCTGGCAATTGACGCTGTCATGGGAACCGCTGGAAGAAGCCTTGCGATGTGAGCGTGTAATTTGCGAAACTGCGGTAAACTGCATCGCATCTCGCATGGCCCGCCGACAATGCTACTGACTCGCATCGATCGCTATCTACTGCTACTTTATTTTCGCATCCTGCTGATCTGCTTTGTGTCGATTGCGGGCTTGATGATCGTCATTCATTTGTTCAGCAACTTGGATGACTTTGATCGACACGCCCAACAACAGCAAACGTCAGTACTGACAACGCTAGCCGGCTATTATGGCCCATTTTCGTTATCTGTATTCGAACGAGTCAGCGCGATGCTGGCGCTTTTGGCCTTGTTGTTTACGATCGGATGGATCAATAAGACAAATGAACTGACCGCGCTACTCGCGGCAGGTATTACCAAACGCCGTGTGGCTCGGCCACTGCTGGCAGCCTCGTTTTGCGTAATCGCCAGTGCTGCGGTGCTGCGGGAGACGGCCATTCCGCGCTACCAAGACCGGCTGGACCGCAAGCCCAGTGATTTGACCGGTGATTTGCCACGACCTATTCGACCGGCCTATGATCCGCAAACAGTAACTCTCATTCACGGTCGCCATCTTGTGCCGGTGCGGCATGAAATCGTGGATATTCATCTGAAGATTCAAGGCGGACCGTTGCTCGACGGAATCGGAAACAAGCTGCTCGCGAACCTGGGGACCTACCTCGAAGCCACAGTCGAACATCCTGCAGGCTATCTACTAAGCGGCGTTCACCTGCCGCGCAACATCGACTCGCGGCCATCGGTCTACGATCCCATCACTCAATCACCATTGCTGTTGACTCGGCACGATCACCCGTGGCTGGAGCCCGGTAGCTGCCTGTTTGTCAGCACGGTGGGCTATGAAACGCTGCGAGGCGGCAATACCTGGCAACAATTCGCCTCCACACCGGAATTAATCACTCAACTGAAGGCCGAAAGACTACCGCTGGCCGGCAATGATTTACGTGTTAGCATTCATCAGCGACTGGTTCGGCCTGCGATCGACTGGACGGTGCTGCTCTTGGGAATTCCTGTACTTCTATCGCGTCCCGATCGCCACATGTTTTGGCTAGCGGGAGTCAGCATTGGCATGGTCGGCGGCTTTACGGCAGTGGTCATGGGACTGGCCGCAATTGGGTCGACCGGCTATCTGCTGTCGCCACAATTGGCCGTGTGGCTACCGTTGTTAGTCTTTCTGCCATGGGGTTGGGCCAAGACCCACCAAGCCCTGGAAACTTAGTAAACGACAGGCTCCCCTAACTCGATTTGTACAGAAATGGATTGAGCGTACAATCGTTGTACATCTTCAACTGACGATAGGTCTGATGCCGCTTTCGCCCCTGCTGCATATCACACAACAGCTCGTCGAGAGACTGCGCCAAATCGGCTTGCTGCCTCCGGCAGATTTCGATGCGTTTGCGAACCATCTGCCGGTGTTGTTCATCGGCATCTAACCGCTCCAATTGCTTTTCATAATGGTAGATTCTGAGCGCCATAATGCTCAACCGATCAACGACACTGCCTGGCGTTTCGGTGTTCAACCTCGCACCAGGACCGGCAACAATGCCTGCTGCGGCTAGTCTCTCGGCAAGCCAGTCATCCAGCTTTTCGATGTAGTCGTTGCGCAATTGATTCAACCTGTCAATGTTGCGCTTGACTTGCGCAATTTCGCTATCGGAAGCGATTGGACTGCGTGCCTGGTCTTCCCAGTGCCACAACTCAAAGTTGTACCGATGCTGCTGACACACCAAGCCCAAATAACCCGTGTCGGAGTTACCCATCGGTGCGGTCTGCCAGGCTCGCACCATCCGCGCGTGCAACTCTAGCACTTGACCGACATCGATCAACGGCTTGGCAACAGCGGCATCATTCATCGCCTATTACTCGCTAGCATTAATTGCCACTCGTCGTGCAAATGCCGCCAAACGGAAGCGACCTCAGCAACGTGGATTGTAGCTATCAAAACCTAGGTAGCCTAGCGCAGGGTTTAGGGCATCGCTACACTCTGCCTCATTTTACTCAAACATTCATGGGGGGAACGACCGATACAACCCGCAGGAAATGTTGCCGCCGATTAAGGATTCAATTATGCGACGATTTGAACTGGCTCTACTTGGTTTGTTGCTTTTGCCTGGCGGTGCGTTGCAGGCTCAGAATGGCAATTTTGTACCCGGACATGGCGTCGAACTGGACAATGTGGGCGACGATTTTGAAGATCCAAACTGGAAGTACATTTTTAATGAACCCAAGAGTACAGAAGAGAACAATGAGCAGCAAAACCTACCACTTGGCAAGTCAGCCAATGGACGCTGGTTCGAAGGTGCCAAGCGTGGGCAACCCGATGTCGTTGAGCGCATCGATACGCCACCTGGGGGCTTGCCCGGCAGCTTGGGTTCACTCTTGCTGCAATCCCTGCATACCGGCATCCCGAATCGACCAAGTCACAAGATGCAGCAAGAAGATTTCATCTTAAACATTCAGTATCGCACGGGCGGTACCATTCCCATCAGCAAGAATCCGAGTGTCACGACGCGCGTCTACATGCCACCGATCGACCAGTGGGATCGCCGCAGCGGCACTCACTTTACCTTTCGTGTAGCCCTTGAAACCACCAAGACAGTTCCTGGCAAGATACTGGTCTTCACCACCAAAAAAGAGAACGAAGTCTATTGGCCAGGCTTGTTCGTGTGCCTGGAACCCAAGGAACTGACCAAGCGCGCCGAAGATCGCATTTTTTTCCGAATTCGTTCTAACGGCAATGGCGGCGACATGCCGGGGCCCGAGATTACCACGCTCGGTTGGTGGACGATGGGGCTAGCTGTTTCAGCCAATGGAGCCGTCCACTATTACGCCAAGCCCGGTGTAGAGGACTTGACTGCCGAAGATCATATCGCAACGCAGTATCCTTACGGCTACCGCGCCGAACGATTTCGATCGGCCTTCTTTAACGTAGTCAATGGCGACAATGGAAGAGATTGGACTGCACCTTGGATCATTGACGACACGCGAGTCTACCTAGGTACCGGCCCCAGCCAATTGGCGCGGACCGCTCCGACGGCAAGTAATCCGGCAGCACGGGTTGCTAGACAATCCACAACTCCTGCTCGACAATCCACACCTCCTGCTGCACCTGTCACGTCCAATCGTAACGCACTACAGGCCGGCGACAGCGACAGCGACGAAGGAGCCCCTGCTGACTCGGCTGATTTGGATTATTTTCGATAGCCACGCTAACACCAGCGGCTCGTTCACCCTGGGCGGCGTTGTGGTCAGCGAACTATTCACTCAATCCCATATCGTTTCAAGCGCTCGCGCAAAGTTGCCCGATGAATACCCAAGATTTCAGCGCTGGTCGACCGATTGCCCTTCACAGCCTCAAGAACGGCTCTTAATACGAAGGGCTCCGAGGCTTCCAAGAACCGCTCGTATAAGTCAATCGGATGTTGTGGTGATTTGTTGCCAGCGGCTGGTGATGGTTCAAGTTGCCTCGCCACCCATGTCTGAATAGCTTCCTCAAGTCCTGTTTCGCCCTGACTCTGTCTCAAGACTGGGTTGACTTGAAAATCGCTGAGGTCCAGTTTTCGATTGCGGGCAAGGACCGCTGCCCTGGCAACAGCATTGCGAAGCTCTCGAACATTACCCGGCCAGGGCCAGGTCTTGAGTTCATCGAGCACCGCTGAGTTGATCCATTGCTCAGGCGGCGAATATCCGGCCAGTTTGAGAAAGTGAAAAACCAGCATTTCGATATCTTCCAATCTCTCTCGTAGCGGCGGAATCTCAATGACTACGGCGCTCAACCGATAAAGCAAATCCTCGCGAAATCGACCTTCAGCCACGGCCTGCCGCAGATCTTTGTGTGTAGCGGCCAAGATGCGCACGTCACAGCTCCGCCAGCGACTATCTCCTACGCGACAGAGGTTTTTTTGCTCCAAGACTCTGAGTAATTTCACTTGCGATTCCAGCGGCAGCTCACCGATTTCATCCAACAAAATGGTGCCACCGTGAGCAATCTCAAATACCCCAGGTCGATCATCCATTGCCCCAGTAAATGCTCCTCGAACATGCCCAAATAGCTCGCTTTCCAGCAGTGCCGGACTGTACGTCGCAGGTGCAATGGCAATATACGGCCGGCCTTGTCGAGCACTGTATTGGTGAATCGCCTGAGCGACCAATTCCTTGCCTGTCCCTGTCTCACCAGTGATCAAGATCGATAAGTCAGAATCAGCTACTAACGCAATTTGATGAAACAACTTCTGCATAGCTGCCGATTTTCCTATCAAACGGTTTTCGGGCAGCTCGTGTCCAGATTCTGTGCCATTTGCCGTTGAAGTCACGGGCGTTTCTAAGGACTCTCTACGAATGGCTCGCTGGCAGGCCGCGAGCGCATCAGACAGTCGAAAGGGTTTGTGCAAGTAATCCACGGCCCCGCCGTCCATAGCAGCGACCACCGTTTCCAAATTTCCGTGAGCCGTCATTATGATGATTGGCGCATTGTCAGTAGCTGCGCGCAACGGTTCGATCAACTCCAAGCCGCTGCTGTCGGGTAATCGCACATCTAGCAACACCAATCCAACCGGCCGATGCTTCTTAGCAGCAGTCAATCCGGCCTCAGCTGTACCAGCAGTCACCACCTCCATGTCGATGGATTGTAAGAGCTTCTTGAAACCCCAACAGATACTGGGCTCGTCATCGATCACCAAGGCTACGGACATGGAGCTGTCGCCGCTTTCTCAACGTGAAATGTAAGCTCAAAAACTGTGCGCTGGTCACGCCTGATCCAAGTGACTCGACCGCCAAGTGACTCGGCGGCCCGCTGGACCAACGCCAGGCCAAGCCCCAATCCGTCGACTTTAGTCGTCACAAACGGATCGAACAAAGTATCCCATATTGCAGGGTCAGGCCCAGGCCCATCATCAGTCACTGATACAACGGCACATCGAGAAGACGAGTGTACGTCACCGGAGACACTAATCTGCTTACCTGCCGCAATTGCGTTCCAAATCAAATTGCCGATAGCAGCCATTAAAGTTAAACCATCGTTGACGATAAAATTCGCGAGTTGCTCCGGCAAGTGCCATTGAATGTTTGCACCGCGGTGGGCGGCGGTAGCAGACAACGTTGTCTGCAGAGTTTGGAAACACTCTGCCAGCACCATTGGCTGAGGCCGGTGCGTGTCATTGCGGCAGGCAAGCAATATCCGTGAAACGTATTGCTCGGCTTGTTCAACCTGTGCCACAGCAACCGAAAGTGGGTCGAGCTCCTCTGGGAGACTCGCTACTTCGCCCCGTTTGTCTGATGCTCCGGAAGTTGTAGCTTGAGCTAGTTCGACGGCCATTCTAGCACCCGTCAGCGCGTTACGCAGATTATGCGCTAACCCGCTAGAAATTTGATGCAGTAATTGCTCGCTGTGCCAGCGACGGAATTTCTTCCACATTTGATCAAGCTGCTGCGCCATGCCGGCTACGTCACGCGCCAAATCACCTAGTTCATCTTGGCTATCAATCGAAACTGGAGTGAGAAAATTGCCACGAGCAATCAGATTCACATCTGCCTGCAATCGACCTACACGCCGCGCCCAGCGACTGGTGACCATTAGTGAAATTGCAACCATACAGGCAATCGTTAATAATCCAACGATCAATGGAGCCGAAATTGCGCGGCGAATCGCCGCGCGGCGACTTGAGTCATCCACGATGACCACCACCTCCTGGACCGCGTTGTGCTCACGCAAGTCGCTACCAGAGCTCCTTTGAAAACGCGCTGCGCGATACCAATGTTCACCCAGACGAATTGAGGCAATGAGGCCTGAATCTGCATAGCGGGGAATACTCGTAAGCAACTCCCGGTCGGGCTGTTCCGCTGGCTCAATTGGCACATCCGGCTTGGCTCGAATCGGCCGGCCTGCAAGAACGACGCCGTCGCTAGATGTGGTAAACCAAGTAGCTGAAGTCAAACTGCCAAGCATGCTGAGCACGGTTGGGTTGAGCGGGAAATTGGATCGCTGAATCATCAACTCGATCGCAGCGTATCGATCATGCAATTCCGCCTCGGTACTGCTAACAGCCAGCCAATACGACGCTAGCGTCACGGCGAT
The DNA here is from genome assembly GCA_019636385.1 of Pirellulaceae bacterium. Classification (NCBI taxonomy): domain Bacteria; kingdom Pseudomonadati; phylum Planctomycetota; class Planctomycetia; order Pirellulales; family Pirellulaceae; species Pirellulaceae bacterium. The sequence continues at coordinate 171,524 of JAHBXT010000007.1, forward strand.
GGTCGTCACCAACGCTGCCAGGAGTATCGGAACAGTCAGCTTTCGGCTCAATGACATAGTCCTAATACCGTAGGTGTCACCGGCCTTTCTGAGTAGCTGCCACGCTGGCTAGTGACAGAATTTTCACCAAGTTGCTGGAAAAACCGCCAATTTCTAGCGTGCCATCGTTGGCGGTACCCTTAGTAACAGGGCGTGCACTGTCGAAGAACTTCAGCGAGAATGGCCGGTGCTGCATCAACTGTCGGCAGACATGCGCAAATCCGCTAGCCTGGTCCGTGTTTTGCTGCGGCGATCAGAGAAGCAACATGTTAGCAGGCAATGTTGACCTGCAACCAGTGGAGTCGAGTGATTGGAAAGATAGGAGATCGGTCCTTTGCAAATACAACTCCCGACCAGAAGCGCATTTACGCTGGTTGAGCTGTTGGTAGTGATTGCGATTATCGGCCTGCTGGTTGGTTTACTACTGCCCGCAGTACAAGCCGCTCGTGAAGCGGCTCGCAGATTAAGTTGCCAGAACAACCTAAAGCAAATCTCGTTGGCGGCATTGAATCATGAATCAGCTCTCGGATACTTTCCACCGTCGGCGATTATCCACACGGTGGGAGCGGTCAATACCAATAATTCTTGGTCAATTCACGGACGGCTCTTGCCTTATTTGGAACAAGGCAACCTGTACAACCAAGTCGATCTCAATACCAGCTGGGACAATCAAGCGGCGATTGGCGGCCTGAAGATTGCAACCTATTCGTGTGCGTCAGATCCTAATGCAGATGTCCCTCGTGACATGAGTCCTAAATTAGCCAATCCACTCTATCCAACGAATTACGGGTTCAATTTTGGCAGTTGGCTTATCTATGATCCGCGAACCGATTCGATCGGAGACGGCGTGTTTGGTCCCAATGCAGGAATTGGAATGCGAGATCTGATCGATGGGTCCAGTCAGACGCTAATGGTGGCGGAAGTCAAAGCCCAGCAGTTCTATGGCCGCAACGAGCCGGTACTCGGTGGCTGGGCGATACCAGCAGCCAACGCGGCAGCAGTCGCAGCCCGAGTTCCACAAACCTTCGCGTGGTGCCGACCCAATGGGCATACCGAATGGCCTGACGGCCGAGTGCATCACCAAGGCTTTACAACCGGCTTGACGCCGAACGGCAAATTGGTGCTCGCCAATGCGCAGAATCTCTGCCCAAACGGAGTCAGCATCGACTACACCTCTCGCCAGGAAGCCACGAGTGCCACCGAGGCCACCTATGCGGTCATTACATCTCGCAGCTTCCACGCTGGCATGGTCAATGTGGCTCTCATGGACGGTTCAGTCCGGTCATTTGGCGACCGGACTGAACTGACAACTTGGCGAGCCCTCGGAACGCGAGCTGGCAGCGAAATAGTTCAGGCGGACTGAAGTCAAATCTAGATTTCCTGGGGCATTCGTTATCGAATCCTGAAAACTTGTCGTGCGAGTGGTCCTACAGCCGGCGACGATCTGGACTACTTCCGTTGATCGCGCTCAGTAGTCATCATTAACTTGCGCTGCTTGCCAAAGTTTGTCGAATGTATCGGCGACGTATGGACTCAGTTTGGCTGCGAAGGTCCGAGGCAACCGGTTGACACGAATCAACTGCACAACATCGGCCAAGTATTGAATTCGGTGTCTGGCTGAGATACCGATCGCAATTCTCAGCTCTAACAGTGCCTCCAAAATGACATGGTGCACTCCATCAGCGCTAATCCAGCTGACTTTTTCGGGCACTGGAAATACCGCCGGCTTAGGCACTCCATCTCTGGGATAATCACCGGCGATCAAGACGTCCATATTCACATTGGTGGTAGCGTCGCGAAGATACTTGGAGCCCTCGAACTTGTCCACCCAACCAAGTCCTCCGAATCGCAGTTTAAATCTCTGCAAGTCTTCACGGCGAGTCAATATATGTACTTCAGCCTTAGTTCGCTGTTGTCCCTGTGCGTTGGCTGCCATCTCTCCCGCGATAACAATTGGAAGGTCCCAATCGCTCATCGCCTTTACCAACCCACACATGGTATTGTGAATAGACGACTTTGACATGAAAAACTGATCTACCCGCTGGGCAACGTCGAGAATTGACTCACTTCTCATACGAGTACTCTGCCTTGGACCGCTGGAAGCTGCGGCCTCTAAAGCATTTCAAGTACGGACGAAGGAATACTGCGATCGCCAGTGCAGCCCCAAGAGCTTGGCGTTAAATACGTCGCCTTCCCATTAGTCTCGGTTTCTCATGATATACTGATATACTATTGGCTGGACCCACGAATTCCGTCATTTTGAATTGCTTCGCCACATGCCTTTTGTCAAACCAACTGCTGCATCTTCTCTTGGACTGCGAACTCAAGCGGAGTTCTGGTTTTGTGCACGATTGTTGCTCGTGGGCATGCTGGTCTTCGCCAAGATGGCAGAGGCAACATTATCTGGAGTGCAGGCTGGTGAATTTGAAGATTCTGTGGAGCCAATTCTGCGCGGCAAGTGCTTCGAGTGCCATGCAGGAGAAGATCCGCAAGGCGGTCTGCGGTTGGATCGGCTGGCCAGTCTCCTCAGTGGTGGCGATTCGGGAGAACCGGCGGTTGTGCCTGGCAAGCCCAACGACAGCTACCTAATCAAAATGATCATCGGCGGGGTCGCCGATCGCTCGATGCCGCCCGATGATCCTCTGAGCGCTGATGAAATTTCAGTGATGCGCCAATGGATCGCAGCCGGTGCGCCAACTCCAGACAGTTACGGTCCTCCAGAGGAGCAGGCCGAGTTGAAACACTGGTCCTTTCAACCTCTTTCGCGGTCGACCAGTCACAATTCAATCGACGCTTTCATCCATCAAAAACTGGACGAGCATTCGCTGTCCGAATCGCCCGTGGCTGATCGAAGGACTCTCATTCGACGATTGTATTTGGTAATGCACGGCTTGCCGCCAACACCAGAGCAAGTCGATCAATTCGCGCTTGACCCAGCACCCGACGCTTGGCAGCAACTGGTCGATCGTGTCCTGGAAAGCCCACGTTTTGGCGAAGCTTTCGCCACGCTGTGGTTGGACCTGGTCCGCTTCAGCGAAACGGACGGGTTCGAAACCAACCGCGAACGTCCCACTGCGTGGCACTATCGCGACTGGGTGATACGAGCATTCAACGAAGATATGCCCTACGATCAATTCATTCGCCAGCAGATTGCCGGAGACCAGCTCGATCAACCTCTGGGAACCGGATTCCTGGTGGCTGGACCACATGACATCGTCAAAGGACAAGATGCAAAACTAGGACTCGTCCAGCGCATGAACGAACTGGACGACATGATCGGTGCCACCGGCACAACATTCCTGGGCATGACGCTGGCCTGTGCACGCTGCCATAATCACAAATTTGATCCTATCAGCCAGCGTGACTATTACGCCCTGCAGGCGATATTCGCTGGCGTGCATCACGGTCAAGCACCTGTGCAACCGACCGCGCAACAGCAGCAACAATTGGACAATCTCGATCTGACAATTCGTCAGCTTGAAGAACAGTTGCGAGAATTCAAGACCAACAATCTGCGAGAACCCGTCACCGCATCCTTGAATGTTGAACTCTTCCCATCTCGGCTGGCGCGCCGTGTGCGAATGACCATTCATGGCACGAACACTGGCCAGCCGTGCATCGACGAACTGGAAATCTTTTCCGGCCAGCAGAATGTGGCTCTGGCCAGTCGCGGAGCCGTAGCCAGCTCATCCGGTGATTTTGAACATCCATTTCATCAGCTCGCGCACATCAACGACGGCCTATACGGCAATCAACACAGTTGGATCGCCTCGCAAGAATCGGGGGCGTGGTTACAGATCGAATTTCCTGAACCTGTCGAGATCGATCGCATCCAGTGGGCTCGCGATCGCAACCAGCAGTACCAGGACCGGGTGGCGATTGACTATGAATTTGAATCCGCGCTTGCAGCTGGTCAGTGGCAGCCATTAACTTCATCGACAGATCGCCAACCGTTTGGAGAGTCGTCAGAGGATCGTTACGACCTTTCCGGGGCCTCTCGCCAGCAGGCCCGGGACGGTCGGGCAGCGCTCAGGAACCTCAAGCAAGCTCGCAAGGAACGGCAAAAACTGATCGACACCTGCGTGGCCTGGACCGGCACTTTCCAACAGCCCGCAGCCACCTTCAGATTGTATCGCGGTGAACCCGAGCAGCCGCGTGAGCAAGTTGCTCCGGGCGGACCTGCAGCACTTGCAGAATTTCAGTTGCCCACAGATTCAGCAGAGGCTGGGCGGCGGCTGGCGCTGGCGGATTGGTTGGCTGATCCCAACAATCCGTTGACACCGCGGGTGATTGTCAATCGAATTTGGCAATTCCATTTTGGAACGGGAATTGTGGAGACGGCTAGTGACTTTGGTCACAACGGAGCCGCTGCCAGTCATCCGGAACTTTTGGATTGGCTGGCTCAGAGCTTAATTGCCTCGGGCTGGTCCCTCAAGTCGGTGCATCGACACATACTGCTGTCGCAAACCTGGCAACAAAGCAGCCTCCCGCAAGCCGCCGCTGTCAGCAAAGACGCCGGCTCTCGCCTGCTATGGCGATTTCCCCCGCGACGACTGCAGGCCGAAGCGATCCGCGACTGCATTCTGGCAGCCTCCGGTAAACTCGATGTGCAGTCTGCGGGGGGCCCAGGCTTCAGCGCCTTCGATGTCGACATGGAAAACGTGCGGCACTACCATCCGCGCAAACAATTTGGTCCGGATCAATGGCGACGCATGATCTATATGACGCGCGTACGACAAGAGAAAGACGATTTGTTTGGCAGCTTTGATTGCCCAGACGGCGGTATGAGCGTAGCCAAACGCGGACACAGCACGACGCCGCTACAGGCGCTGGCACTGCTGAATCACCCGTTTATGTCGCAACAGTCGGAATTTTTAGCAGAGCGCCTGGCACAGTCCAGTTCGCAGTTAGATCGACAGATCGAGCTAGCCTGGCAGTGGTGCTATCAACGCCCCCCGACGCCGGACGAGCTGGCCGAGGCCGGGCGGTTTATCGCGCAGCATGGCTTGCAACAATTTGCTCGTGCGCTGCTGTGTACAAACGAGTTTTTGTTCATCCTGTAGACTGACTATTTCAACATAATACCCATGAATTCGTTGCTTGACCGCCGGCGTTTTCTATCCAACTCGATGAGTGGCTTAAGCTGCATTGCGCTAGCCAGTTTATTGCAGCAGGATCGACTGTTGGCAGAGCCATCCTCTGGCGCACCGATCATCGATCCTGCGCGACCCTATGCGGCGCGTCCGCCACATCACCCTGCAGCCGCTCGCCAAGTGTTGGTAATCTATTGTTCGGGGGCAGTTAGTCAAATCGATACGTTCGACTACAAGCCTGAATTGATCCGCCGAGATGGCCAGCCACTACCTGGTGCGGAAGACTTGCTGACGTTTCAAGGCGCTCAAGGCATGTTGACTCGCAGCCCTTGGGCCTTCAAACCGCGCGGCCAGTGCGGCAAGATGATTTCTGATCTGTTGCCGGAGATCGCCGAATTGGCTGACGACATGTGTTTTATCCATTCGCTGACCAGCAAGACCAACACGCACGGCCCCGGTGAAAACTTTATGTCCACCGGCAATATCCTGGAAGGATATCCCAGCTTGGGTGCCTGGACAACTTGGGCTCTGGGGTCTGACAACGATCAACTGCCTGCCTACATCGCCATCTCGGATCCACGCGGCACGCCGCAATCGAGCATTAATAATTGGGGAGCCGGTTATTTACCCGCCGCCTATCAGGGCACCGAACTGAGCGCCGTCAAACCGCTCAGCAATCTGGCTCGACCCGAAAATGTGTCGGCCAGTACCGACGCACAGACCCGGCGCTTCATCGACCGACTTAACACGCTTCATCAGGAGCGTTATCCTGGCGACAGTGAGTTGGCCGCCAGAATCTCCAGCTACGAACTGGCAGCACGCATGCAGTTGAGCGTACCGACTATCACCGATCTATCGACCGAGACGCAAGGCACACTACGCGACTACGGAGCCGATGACAGCAACCAACCTGTGCGTCAGCAATTCGCCCGCAATTGTTTATTAGCGCGGCGATTGATCGAACAAGGCGTGCGCTTCGTGCAGCTCTTTAACGGGGCCTATCAAACCGGCGGCGAAGGCGTTAGCAATTGGGACGGACACAAACTTTTGCACGACCAGTATTTGATTCATGGACACGTTTTTGACGGTCCTGTGGCCACTCTGTTGCGAGACATGAAACAGCGCGGTCTGCTGGAACACACGTTGGTTGTCTGGATGACCGAATTTGGGCGCATGCCTACGTTTCAGCAGGGAGCCAGCGGTCGCGATCACAATCCCGACGGCTTCACCGCCTGGATGATGGGCGCTGGTGTCAAAGCGCCCGTCAGCTATGGTGCAACCGATGAATTCAGCTACCGCGCCACCGAAAACGTACGCACCGTCTACGACTTCCATGCCACCATCCTGCACCTGCTGGGACTCGACCACGAGCGGCTAACCTACTACCATAACGGAATGCATCGCCGCCTGACCGACGTCCACGGAACAGTCATTCGAGAGATTCTAGCGGGCTAGTTTGGCATGCGAGCAGGAGAACTAATTGCCGGATGAACTGGCGACATCAATCACGCAGACTTGCCCCATTGGTATCTGCCAGATTCTTCCGAGAAGATGCAATTCCTCTACGATGAATCCCGCCGGCTTGCCCAGCCTGGATCGTTCGACTTCTGGCTAGCCCCTTGGTGCCTATTGCTTGCCCAACTCAATTGGCTGAGGCCCCTGGTGACACGCGATGCATAGCGGAGACAGTTTGCAACCTGGGGCGAACAGGCGGGACTGAAGCGATGAAGCTGATGGATGCTAGAGCAGACCTCAAGTAGTTGTAGCGGCTGTATTCTTCAGGCGATATCCGGCATGGATAATGTAGTTGAGGCATTCCTTCGGATGGAATCGGTCGACCAGTTTGCCAACTGCGTTCCAGAGGGCTTGGACGGTCCGGGTCGCCTCGCTTCGAATCAGCCACTTTAGTTTACTGTAGAGATTTTCGATCGGGTTCAGGTCGGGCGAGTATGGGGGAAGGTAGCGAACCTCGGCGCCAACCGACTCGATGGCTTCGACGACTCCGGCGACTTTGTGCGCCGAGAGATTGTCCATGACGACAATGTCTTTATAGCGAAGCTCTTTGCAGAACTGCTGTTTTATCCAAGCTAGAAAGACCGAACCGTTCACCGGCCCATCAATGACCAATGGAGATACGATTCCTTCGGATCGTAGTCCCATCAATACAGTCGTGGTTTTCCAATGGCCGTGGGGGATCATTTCGATGATTCGCTTGCCCGGGAGGGCTCTACCTCGCAAGCGTGACATATTTGTTTTTGCCCAAGTCTCATCCAGAAAGACAAATCGCCTTGCGTCCAGGTGTGGCACCGAACGACGCCATCGCAGCCGCTTCTCTGCTACATCAGGCCGCTGCTGCTCGGCCGCCGTCAATGTCTTTTTTTAAATCGATAGTTCAAACGACGAACAAAGCGGTCGACGGTTTGATGCGAGATGCAAAGCGGAAGTAATGCCGCGATTTCCTTGGCCGTTCGATCCGGCTGTTCCTCGACAATTCTCACGAGCTCCTCTTCGTGTCCGTGTAGTTTGGGAAGCGGGCCGTGTCTTTGCTCACGAGCACCGATTTGACCTGTTTCACGACGGCGTTGCTTGAGCCTTCGAATCCAAGCGGTCGACACGTCAAACAATTCGGCAACTTCCGTCGTTCCCAACCCTGAATCACAGGCCTTGAGTACACGAATTCTCAAATCCATCGAATAAGCACGCATTTGGCCACCTCCTTGGGCAAAATGTATTAAAGCAAATCCGCTACATCCGACGCTACATCAATTCGAGGTCTGCTCTAGTCGCTCTGGCTGGGGTTGGAACTGAGGTTAAAGGTAGTCAGTTACCCGTTGATCAGCTTTAAGAGGTCTCCGATTGTGCGGTGAGCCTCAATGGGGTGTCGCAACGGTTGTTCCCTCAACACTTGGTAGTGATTCTTTCGCCCTACTTTCTCTCGGCGAATAAAGCCTTCATCCTCCAAATCTTGCACGATCCTTTGCACCCCCCGCTCAGTGATGCCGACGCGCAAAGCTACTTGACGTAATACCAAGTCTGGGTTTGCGGAGAGTGCGATAAGCACGTGTGCGTGATTGGTCAAGAACGTCCAACGACTAGCAGTTTCAACGGAAGCTGGGGATTCCGTCAGTTGAACCGGCGTTTTTGGCTTGGCCATAGTGGCTTCCGAACAAATGAGACACGAATGTCGCAACGCGGAAGAGAATCTCGCAATTTGCGAAAGTGGATTCACGAAGTCAACTTAGCACATCTCAAGCACGATTTACACAGGTTTTCTTGGTTAACAGACATTTTTCTCAAGATTCCCCCCCGAGACATACGAAATCATATTGACGCCTCTAAATTCACGCATTACACTTCGCGTATTCCAATTCGCAAAGTGGAGGTCACGATATGTCTAGTTCACTTGCCTTACTTCTGACGGCTCCCGCAGCCATTCTGCTCACCTTGGCCTGTTTACCCAATTCCTTGGTCAACGCACGGCCGCTAGCGACCCGCAATGCGGTCACTTGGATCGCAGCATTCCAGTTTTTCGTCGCGGTTTGCATTTCCGTGATCCTGGCAACTGGGCGAGTCCGGGCACAGAACGCTGATTTGCTTAGATTCTCCAGCGATACCCCTTTCGCAGTTTCGATTTACTTCGACGGTGTGGCGAGCTTAATGTTGATGCTGGTTAGCTTCCTCGGTTGGGTGATCTGCCAGTATTCACTTCGCTACCTCGATGGCGAAGCGACGCAAGGTAGCTACTTCCGCTGGACAGGATTGACGATCGGTTCCGTCTGTCTGATGGTAGTCGCAGGCAATCTGCTAATGTTTATTGTGGCTTGGGTAACGACCAGCCTTGGCCTTCACCAACTCTTGTTGCACTACGGACAGCGACCAGCAGCTCGACGCGCCGCTTGGACCAAATTTACTACAAGTCGGATTGGTGACGCGGCGTTAATTGTGGCCGCAGTTCTCATCTATGCACAGTTCAGGACACTTGAGTTCGTCGAATTGTTTGCGTTGGTGGGCTCGCTTACGACCGTCACTGTCGAAATGCAAGTTGCCGGATTTCTGTTAGTTCTCGGCGTGATCACTAAATCAGCGCAGTTCCCTTTCCACACTTGGTTACCCCAAACTATGGAAACGCCAACGCCTGTATCAGCACTCATGCACGCAGGCATCGTCAATGCTGGCGGCTACTTAATGATTCGAACCAGCTCCGTAGTAGCGCTGACACCTTGGGCATTAACCACGTTGGCCATCATCGCTGGATTCACCGCATTTTTCGCGGCAGTGGTGATGTTGACCCAATCGAGCGTGAAAAAGTCGCTGGCGTATTCAACAATAGCGCAAATGGGATTCATGTTGTTGCAGTGTGCCCTAGGTGCCTACTCGGCGGCAATGCTGCATATTCTAGCTCATTCCCTCTATAAGGCGCACGCCTTCTTGAGCAGTGGAAGCGTGATCGCAGCCCGGGCAGCAATCACTGGATCACTGTCGTCCACTCACCAAGTCAACTGGTTCAGGTTCGTAGCGAGTGGCGTGGCATTAATCGCGGTCCTGTGGGCTTCCTTAGCTTTGTTCAGATCCAATCCGGTGACCAAGCCCGGTGGACTTTTGCTAGGAGGAATCTTGTGCCTAGCACTGCACCAGTGGATTGGTCAAGTGATGCGCGGTGGCCATCAGATACAGTGGCTTCGGGCGCTGGCTGTCGCTGGCGGGCTGTGCCTGCTCTATTCGGCTAGCTTCGCGACCATCGACTCGATCATCTCCGCAAGTTTGCCGGTCGCCGGTGTTCCGCAGATGCTCTGGTTAGTCGCGAGCTTCGTGGCAACAGGTTTCCTTGGACTGCTGGTGCTACAAGCGGCTTTGGTCAGTGGACGAGAATCGGCCATTCTGAACAGGTACTACATTCATGCATCGAATGGCTTCTATTTGGAAAGCACTCTGCGACGCGTGTTTGGAAGCTTGCTTAACACTTAATACACACCAACCCCTGAAACTCAGACGATTGCCGCTGGCAGGTTACAAGGACAACGGACTGCGGCTACTAACGCCGTCGGTTCAACTCGGCTACCCCACGTACGATCGATGCCCAAGATTTTGCAGACAGTAATTCCACAGAGGAGCCAATCCATGTCAGTTTTGCAAGCCTCATCCAAAGTTAATCATCTCTCGATCGCGCGAGACAACTTCCTTCCTCCGAACTTCGAATCGTTTCAGGACCCTAGCCAGTTGGAGGAAGCGCTGGCAGAAGTCACCCAAGTCATTGCGCCCGTATGGCCGCTACAAGATTACGTCGCAGTCAATCCTTACGCGGGAATCTCGCACCGCTCGTTCCTGGACGCTCGGGCCTACTTGAAAGCCTTCTCGGACTGCGAAACACTCATGCCGATCGAACACTATGCGGCCGAGTACCATCATGGCCGCCTGACACAGGAAGATATCCAGTCGGCAATCAACGAATTGGCGGCGACTGGAGTGTCGCCACCTTTAACGGCGAATCAAATTGCTCAAAACTTGATGTCCATCGGCCTCGTCGACACATCTCGCGATCTTTCAGCAAGTACACCTAACGATGATCGACCGATTCGAACGATTGCGGAGACCATCAACAAATGGATGGGACAGGACATTGATTGGCATGAAGCAATCGTGGCAGAAATCTCGAAGCACTGCGCAGCTCATTACGATCAAAGTCAGGCAGTTTGGGCCAGTCCCTACAAGCACCTGTCGCTCTACGAAGCCTGGCGGAAGGTAGCCGAGCACGATTGTAATATCGAAATCTTAGGCCTGACCGACTTCCGGAAGTTTGTCGCTTGCTTGCCGCACACGCCTGAAGCCTGCATCGCTTACGCGTTGAAAGAATTGAGCGTTCCGCAACCGCTTTGGTCAACTTTCCTACTTTGCCAAGCGTTCTCAATTCCAGGTTGGAGTGCATGGGCCAAATACCAAACGAGTTGGGCTGAAAATTCCAGACCCGAAAAGAATGATCTAGTCTGCCTGCTAGCGATTCGCCTGGCGTACGACGTAGCGCTCGCTGAGGCAAAGTCTGTTAGTGTGAATTGGAGTTCTTATGTGGACATGGCAGCTTCTTCATTCAAGCTGCCCCAGGAAGCTCTGGGCAGCGACTCGAAAATTCGCTTCATCTTGCTTCGCGCCAGCGAGATCGCTCACCGCAATAGCTTGCTCAAAGCAATGTCGTTTTCCGAAGGTCGCTCGTCTCGAACCGAAGACCGAAAACTGGCACAGTTGGTCTTCTGTATCGACGTCCGGTCAGAACGAATTCGTCGACAACTGGAGGCCCAGTCCCAAGATATCGAGACATTTGGATTCGCAGGCTTCTTCGGCATGGCTTTCGAATACGCGACTCTTGGGCAGCCGTCGGGCAACTTACAACTACCTGTGCTCTTGAAGCCGCAATTCAAAGTGCATGAATGCGTTCACGAAGCAGACGCTGCCCATGAATGTGCCGCCATCAACAAGCGCGAGCAGGCACGAACCTGGCGAGCGTTATGGAAAAGTTTTCAGGCCTCGGCTGTGGGTTGCTTCTCATTTGTCGAAACAACCGGTTTGTTGGTCGGCTTGAAATTGCTAACTCGAGTTGCTGGTTACAACCCGAAGCGGAGCGATGCCAAGTATGACGGTTTGGGCAGGGCGGATCATTCGCGGCTGGGACCGACGTTGCGTGGCCTCAATCATCAGGGCATTACCACGTCGCGACAGGCGGATTTGGCAGAAGGAATGTTGCGAAACTTGGGTCTCACCAAGAATTTTGCCAGAATCGTCGTGTTCTGTGGCCATGCCTGTCAGACGGACAATAACCCGCTGGCAGCCGGCTTGGATTGTGGCGCATGTGGCGGGCATTCCGGCGAACCCAACGCACGGTTCGCAGCCATGCTACTCAATCAGCCATATATTCGCCAAGCGATGGCAGATCGAGGTATCGATATCCCTGCGGACACCCATTTTGTAGGTGCTCTGCATAATACCACCACGGACCGAATCGAGTTTTTTGATACCCAAATGGTGCCGACTAGCCAGCAGGACGCGTTGCAACAACTCAAAACTAGCTGTGCGATCGCTACTCGCCAGACACAGTTGGAGCGAATGCCGATTGTATCGAGTAGCTCACCCAACGCTTTGCTCAGGCGAGCGACAGATTGGTCTGAGGTGCGACCCGAATGGGGCTTGGCTGGTAATGCGTCGTTCATCGTGGCACCTCGATCGATGACGCAGAAAGCTAACTTGGAAGCGCGTTCGTTCCTGCATAGTTACGACTACACGCAAGACACCCAAGGCAGAGTCTTAGAAACAATCATGACGGCACCGATGATCGTGGCGAACTGGATCAACATGCAGTACTATGCTTCGACTGTAGACAATTGTCATTTTGGTAGCGGCACAAAAACAGTTCACAATGTCGTAGGCGGATTCGGCATTCTGTCGGGTAATGGCGGCGATTTGATGACGGGCTTGCCATGGCAATCACTGCACACTGGCAAACAGTTCCAGCACTTGCCGATGCGTTTGCAAGTCGTCATCAATGCACCTCGCGAGATGATTGATCGAATCATCGCCAAGCATCAACTCGTGGCCGATCTGTTGACGGGTGGCTGGTTGCACTTGGTAGCGATCGAAGAGCAGACCACCTATCGCTACACTCTAGCCGGAAAGTGGGAGTCTTTGCATCTAGCTCCGTCGCCAAGCCATGAAGGAGTATCGGTATGACGGTCGCCAGTCAGGGCGGGAGTGTGGACGCTGCCAACGTCCATTGCCAAGACATCCACCAGCGGGCTGTCAGTCACCATGCTCAGCGTTCATCGCATCTCAAGCGACTTGAAGCTGAGAGCATTCACATCCTGCGCGAAGTGGTTGCTGAGTTCGACAATCCGGTGATGCTGTATTCGATTGGCAAAGATTCTTCGGTGATTTTGCATTTAGCTCGAAAGGCTTATTATCCCAGCAAGATACCGTTTCCGCTGCTGCATATCGATTCGACTTGGGAGTTCCGCGAGATGATCGAATTCCGCGAGCAATTCGCTCGCCAGCGGCTTGGCTTAGACGTTATTGCGTATGTCAATCAACAAGGGGTCCGCGATGGTATCAACCCCTTCGATCATGGCCGAGTCTACACGGAAATCATGCGAACACAGCCACTAAAACAGTCCTTAACTGAATACAAATTCGATGCAGCTATTGGTGGCGGTCGTCGCGATGAAGAGAAATCTCGCGCCAAGGAACGTATTTTCTCTTTTCGCGACCGAAATCATCGCTGGGACCCACGTAACCAGCGGCCGGAACTTTGGAACATTTTCAATACCTGGAAGCACTTCGGAGAAAGTCTGAGAGTCTTCCCGTTGTCGAATTGGACCGAGCTGGATGTCTGGCAATACATCTTGCAAGAAAGTATCCCCATTGTGCCATTGTACTTTGCCAAACCGCGCCCAGTGGTGCGGCGCGGCGGTGACTTGATTGTTGTCGACGATGCTCGCATGCGCTTGGAAGTTGGCGAAACGCCCACGTTAATGAAAGTGCGCTTTCGAACTTTGGGCTGTTACCCTGTGACCGGTGCGGTCGAATCAGAAGCTGAAACCATTGAAGACATCGTTTATGAGATGTTGACTACCAGAGTCTCCGAACGCCAAGGGCGGGCCATCGATCGTGATGAAGCCGCAGCCATGGAACGCAAGAAACGCGATGGCTACTTTTGATTTGAACGGCGTTTAATAAGCATTAACAGCATGAATGCGGCTCAATGAACATCATCAACGAAACGAACATCGATACCTATTTGGCTCGGCATAATGCCAAAGATCTATTGCGGTTTATCACCTGCGGCAATGTAGACGATGGCAAAAGCACCCTAATCGGTAGATTGCTGCTGGAAGCCGGCGCGATTTACGACGATCAGATCGCTGCCTTGCAGTGCGACTCCGAGAAACACGGTACTGTCGGCAAACGCATCGATACAGCTTTATTGCTCGATGGTTTGGAAGACGAACGCCAACAGGGAATTACCATCGATGTCGCCTATCGCTATTTCACCACGCCCCAGCGAAAATTCATTATCGCTGATACGCCGGGCCATGAGCAATTCACTCGCAACATGGCAACCGGCGCTTCGACTGCAGACTTAGCAATAATCCTCGTTGACGCTACCAAAGGCATCTCCACACAAACGCGCCGCCATGCGTTTATCGTTTCGTTACTGGGGATCAGACACATCATCTTGGCTGTCAATAAAATGGATCTTGTCGGATATGACCAAGATGTATTTACCAAGATTAAAGAAGAGTTCGATCGCTTCGCCCAAGTCTTGTCGCTCGATCAAGTGTGCGCCATACCACTTTCCGCGCTCGAAGGCGACAATATCATCCAGGCCAGCCCGCGCACCCAATGGTACAGCGGACCAGCGCTACTTGAGCAACTAGATTCTGTCCAAGTCGACTCGAATCGCCATTCCAATGCATTGCGTTTTCCGATTCAGTGGGTGAACCGGCCCGATTCCAGCTTTCGAGGCTTTAGCGGTACGATCGCTTCGGGCCGTTTGTGCGTTGGCGATCAGGTCACCGTGTTGCCTTCGCGCAAGACTGCCCGAGTAAGTTCAATTGTGACCATGGACGGACAGCTTGACGAAGCAGTCGCTGCGGATTCGATCACTGTAACTCTAGACTGTGAAATCGATGTCACTCGAGGCGATATGCTGGTCGGTGCAGAAATGCAGCCAACAGTCAGTCGTCGTGGCGAGGCGAACCTTGTGTGGATGACAGAACAACCGTTGGTTCCCGGAAAATCTTATTGGTTCAAGCAAACAACACGTCGCACTTCATGCGAAATTTCAGCAGTCCGCTACCGCACAGACGTCAATACATTCCAGCGGAGCAGCGCATCTTCTCTGTCGCTGAATGAAATCGGGCGATGCGAAATCAAGTTGCATGATCCGGTGATGTTTGACCCGTACTCAGCCAACCTCGGGACGGGCAGCTTCATTTTGGTCGATCGGATTTCTCACGAAACGGTTGCCGCAGGTATGTTCTGTGACGCCAGTGGAGATCCATCGACATCCGGCCATTGGGATGACGAGTCCGTGCTGCTGGCACCACGACCTGCCTGTAGTCACATTTCGAATAGTGCCCGCTGCTCACGCTACGGACAAAAACCACTTACAATTCTCATCACCGGCTTGAGTAGCTCGGGTAAAACGAGCGTCGCCATGGCACTCGAAGTGCGGTTATTCAGAGAGCGGCTGACTTGCATAGTTGTGGATGGACAAAGCCTGCGACTGGGGATAAGTCGCGATCTGGGATTCACGGCTGAGGAGCGTTCCGAGAATCTACGTCGAGCCGCCGAAATAGCAAAACTGATCAACGATGCAGGACAAATCTGCATAGCGGCCTTCGTTGCCCCAAGCGTCTGGGTACGCAACAAGGCTCGAGAGCTAATTGGGGCGGAGCGATTCTTCCACGTGTTTTTGTCGACGGCACCCGAAGTCTGTCGCAGTCGTGATCATACCGGTCAGTACAAGGCGGCTGATAGGGGCGAAATCAGCAGCTTCCCTGGCGTCACATTTAACTACGAAACTCCCACCGACGCAGATTTGGTTTTTGATACCGAAAACATGACTGCAGAACAAGTTGCTGAGGAGATCCTGGCAAGAATCAAAACTCGCATTACCTGTTAACCTGAGCGCTCACGGTCACCGCGAGTCTATTTCAGCTGGTGATCGACGAATTGGCCGACGCCATGTGTTTCTCCACGGGCAGCCCAGCCTGACCGACATTCGCTGTCATGAGCGACTCGGAGGCTTGCTCAAGAGCTACTCTCGCAAGGCTGCTTAGACTAGGCCATTCTCGTGCTTTGGTTCATTGGCTAGCCACTTCTCATCGGAGAAACTCTGTGCTGGTCTCTCTGCATTTCACTCTGTCAATGCTTTTGGCAGGACCATTTGCGTTTTCTGAGAGTATCTGATTCCAAATGAGTTATTTCTTGCTCGCCATCAAACCGCCAATTTGCTGGAGCGAGGTTTTTGCCCAGGGCTCAAAAGGATGAAACCCTTCTGAGCAAGAATCTAATGAACAAAATCGGCAAATACTCACAACATCTCTCTTAATCCTTCGTAAGATGGCTTCTGTCGCTATTTGCCCCGTAGCAGTTCTTGAGCCTCCTCGTTGCCCGAGTACCGCAACTCTTCTGGGGCTATAATTGCGTTGTCGTTCAACCAGTCCAATCCTTTTTTATACCAGCTGTGAGCCTCTGCCAGTTCTTCCAGTTGCCAGTGGCCCATGGCCAGGAAGAAGGCGTTGTAGCCGAGGGGAGTTCCGCCGGACTCGACAGATCGATTCAGTGCTTCAATGGCCTGCTGCCAGTTGCCAGCACGATAGTGGGCTACTCCCAGGGTGTTGAAGTAGGTTCCCTGGGGGTCGAGCTTCACGGCCTGCTCAGCCAGTTCCACTGCCTCCTGAGGATCTCGCAGCGATTCGTCTTCGACTGTGACCAACTGCCAGGCCAAATTGTTGAGTTCACCAGCGCTGACCTGCGGCGATCCTTGAATGACGCTTTTTCTTAACTGAATCGACTCTTGAGACTGTCCCAGCTTTTGGAGACTGGATGCCAAAGCCAGTTTCAGGCCAGTATCGCTGGGATCCTTTTCAAGGCCAGCCCGATAGGCGGTTTCCGCATTTTGGAATTCACCCAGCCGCATCCAACTGTTGCCCATAATTTGGTAGCTTCGCAGGTACTTCGGGTTCGCATCAACGGCTTGTTGACAGTGATGAATAGCCTTTTGCAAGTTGCCTTCAGCGGCAAGAGCGACAGCCAAATTGGTATGGGCTAAGACCGACTTCGGATCAAACTCAAGTTCGCTTTGATACATCTCGTTAGCCTTTTTCAGATCACCCATTCGAGCGTAGATGACCCCCATCATATTGGCAATGTTTCCTCGACGGGGAGTGATGTCCTTCAAACGATGACAGACTTTCAGTGCTAGCTCGTAGTGAGCTAGTCGAATGAAGGTGTGTGATAAGCTGTCCAGCGTCTCCGATGGTAGCTGCATTTCCTGCAGGGAATCGACGATAAAAGCCAGTTGGTCATTTTTTTCTTGAGAAGCCATCACTTGAATTCCGTCGCTTAAAGATCGATTGAACTCGGCTAGCACCGGATGTTGCGCATCCAGCTCCCGCAAGCGCGTTATGCAATCACCTACCAAGCGAGGATAATCCGGCTGATCAGCCAATTGGGCAATGGGAATTGACCGCAAGAGGGCTGCGTAGCCGCTGCTATGGTCCGGGCGAAGCGCGATGGCCGCAGTAGCATGTCGCATCGCCTGGACATGTTGAGGCACCAAGTCAGACAGCAAAGCTTCGACCAGGGCAAGTCGCGACCAATAATCCGAAGGAGCCCGGTGAACAGTTCGCTCGAGGATTTTTAATGCCGAGCCGTAGATATCCGGCAATAACTCATCACCTGTGACTGACACGCGAAATCGACTGAGGTTTTCACCGCCTGAACCAATACCACCGGTTGAAATCAGCACCTTTACTGACTGATCCGTTGACACCTGGATGGGGTCAAAACCCAGAACGATCCTTGCAGGTAATGTAGGACTGTTCAGTAATGCAAAAGTTTTTTCGCTGCCGTCGATAGCATCTTTTAGCGACTGCGAATGGGGATGGTCGGATACGACGAACTTTGGGGACAACGACCTGGTCGACCCATCTGCGTTGACGATTCGAACGGATATTTCACGAAAGCAAACGCTCATGTTTATTCTTGCCCAATGCCTTCTGGGCTTGTCAAGAGTAGTGATTAAGTCCAGCTTGACACCCGAGAATCGTGGTAAACCAAGCGAACCCTCGATTAGTAACAGCTCGCTGTCAGGGTTAGGTCCGCTGACTACGATGGAACCACTGCGCTGCAACTCTGGGATTGAACCATGCGTTGATTCTACTTTCACGTTTTCCATCGAGATCCAGCGAACGTCTTTAGGTAGTGCTTCTATCAAGGTTCTACCTTCGAAATGAACCAAATTGCTCGCGAGTTGTGTTAGGAGCTGAACAGGTTGTCGATCGAGTTCCTCCAGATCGGAGATACGTTTAGTAAGCGCGATCAAATCGGCGTTTTTTAGATCCTGTCTTACCATCTGACGCCAAGGATCTGCGTCCGCAACACTTAGAATTACAGACAGTCCTTCTCGCGTGAGAGTGGAGGATGGCGAAGTTCCGGTGGCTGACCAGCGAAAGCGGCCCAAGTTTTCGTATTGCCATCGGTCGCGGGCTCGATCCCCGTGGGAAATCCAAATTCGAAATCCATGGGGACTTCGAGCAGCTTCGGCGGTCTGAAACACCGCCACATGGGGCCGCCCGCCCCCATATCCAATATGCCAGCGGCTGACTTCAATCGGTCTTCGAGCCTCGGAATAGTCGGCAGTGGCCGAACAGAACGACAGTTGTTGTCTGGCCCCAAGATTATCGCGAGGAGCAAATTTGACCTCTAGTGTATGCATCCCGAACATACCATCGTCTGCGCGTCCTGGGCCAAGATTGGGGAGAGACGGATGTAGCATCACCTCCAGTCGCAAAGCGGTCAGTTCCTGGACGTCGGTTTCAAACACCAAATCGTATCCCGCCCAAGCGTTGTCGCCGCTGGCCAGGATCGATCCATCGTCGAGTTCAGTAAGCTGGTCACCGCCACGAGAAATCAGTTCAATCGGCTGCAAATTGCGCCACTCCGCCTGTTGCCATCGCTCGATCGACCAAGGTTCCTCCGTCAATGCTCTCCAGCGGTCTAATGATGTGAGCGCCATCGGCTTCAGCGTTGGGTGTAATGCATCCAACATTCTGGCCGCCTCATCGACAGAGGTCGTACCGATCGTCAATCCCCACCTGGCAAAAGCGTCGCGGTAGGCGCTGTCTGGTTCAGCAACGCGGGGAAGGACCAGCACTTCATCAATTTTTTGCTCGTAGGCCTGCTCGCTGAACGAATGGAACTGACTGCGCGAGTTCTTCTGCTCCACGGTTCGCCAGTTCCGCTTTGCGCGATGTTCCATGTCTTGCTGCCAGGCAATTTCCAAATCCCGAATCAGTTGTTGGTCGCGTTTCAACCGCGTCAATCGGCTAGTGAGTTCTTCGACCTCCTCCTGCAGGCTCTTCGGATGTTCTCCGTTGGCAATTAGCTGACTAGCGCGGCCTACCGCTTCCAATGCTCGCTGGACGGCATTTTCATCTGGCGTGGATTCGGAGTCGATTTCGATGCTGGCGCGAGCCAAGGCAACCTCGGAGTTGACTTGATTGACCAGTTTTGAGCGCTGAATTTGAGATTCCAGTGCCTGTTGAGCCTCGCTGGCCGCCAACCGAGCCTGCTGATGTTGCAGCCACAGGTATCCGCCACCTCCCAGCCCCATGGCCAGCAGTAGCGTGGCGGCCAGGGCAAGCGTGACCCGGCGACGCTTGCTCTCTTCGCCCGCTTGAATGTCTGCTGCCACGCGGGCTAGCTCCACCTCGCGCATGCGAGTTTCGACCGATTCGATGTAGTTGCTCAGCCGCCTGGCCAGCACACCCGCGTCTCGAATTCGCTCTTCGGGCTCGGGCCGCAAGCAGTCCACCACGATGCTCCTCAGTTCAGCGTCGATCGAGGGTTGATCGAGCCGCTCGAAGCACTCCTCGAGTTTAGCCCGCGATGCCTTGCGAAATACCTCCGTTTGATTGAGTCCAGTGTAAGGCGGATCGCCCGTCAGGATCTCACAAAGGATGGCTCCCAATCCGAAGACGTCGCTACGTTCGTCCAGGCGGTCGATTTCGCCTAAGGCTTGTTCGGGAGGCATGTAGGCCGGAGTGCCTAGAACGCTACCCATTTGAGTATTGGAGCCGCTGCCGAGGCCGGCCGGTGTATCGATACTACCCAGGGAGCGGATGGTGTGGATGATGCTGGTCCTGGTACGATTGTCAAAAGACCGCTTTTCATCCGCGATGCCGCCCTCGGTCAGTACCTTAGCCAGCCCCCAATCCATAACTTGCACTTCACCGAAGGCTCCCACCATGATGTTGGAGGGTTTTAAATCGCGATGGATGACCTTGCGAGAATGCGAATAGGCCATGGTCTGACATACCTGCTCGAAGATCCCTAGAAACCTGACTCGTTCACTCTCCGGGCCGTTCCGTTCTTCCAACAGGGCTGCCAGCGTCTGTCCCTTGACGAGCTTCATCGAGAAGTACGGACGCTGGTCGCCAAATTGCCCCAGTTCATAGACAGGCACGATGCCGGGATGTTGAAGCTGGCCGCCGATCTGAGCCTCTTCCACAAACCGCTGGACCAAAGCCGGCTTGCCACGATGCTCTTCCAATAGAACCTTGATCGCTAGATCTCGCCCGAGGTCGGTGTCCCGGCCCTTGAGTATGGCCCCCATGCCCCCACGAGCGATCTCACCATGAGCCTGGTAGCGGCTACCAGGTTCGATCGATGGCAACTCCTTGGAATGTGTCCGGACTAGTGGTGAGGAAATCTCGCCTGCTGAAGAATCCAGAATCACTCGTGGCATTTCGCAGGCCGCAGTCTGTCCGATCAGTTTCAAGATGCTATGACCGGTCGGCGAGGACGGCGCGACGGCGGGTTTCCTTGGTTCGGCTTCTTCTGCCAGGGTCATGGCAAGTTGAGAGGGTGGGCTATTCAGGAATCCACCCACTTGCTGGTGCGCCAACAGCAGCGCCTGCAGCTGTTGCTTGAGTTCCAGATTCTCACCACAGGACTGATCGATAAACTTCTCACGAGTGGACTCGGAATCCAGTTCCAGAGCAGCCAGGAATAGCGACGGCAGGTCCTTTGCGTTCTGAGTCATTTTGGGATTCTTGTCAGTAATGAATATACGGCCTTCATGCTTATCAAATCGCCCTCGATAATAGAGTGCGAAAACGGACCGCCGAGTCCCTCAGAAAATTTCCGAAAATTCCGCTTTTCATTGCAAACCGCAGCTAGTTGCCAAGAGCCTATCCAAAAAAACACCAGACCTTTTGGCACTAGCCGCAGAGCAAAGGCGGGTGTGTTTCCACTTTATCCGGACAATTGACCGTGCAGCCCATCTTTGCGCCGGTTTCTACCGACATACCGTGCCTACAGCCCGAGGAGCTCATGTTCGTCCGTGAGGTGCATGGGTTCAAAGTCAGAACTTGTCGTCCAAGGTAATCCGCGACGGCGGTGCCCCCGCGGTACAAGCAGCGTGCCTGGCATTCATTTTTAGCCAGAAGTCAGTCCGATAATTTGGAGTAGAGCCAGGTGCGGGCAAACGTCCAGTAACGTTCTGCAGTGGATTCAGAGATCTGCATTGCCTGCGCGGCTTGGGCGATAGTCAGCCCGGCGAAGTAGCGCAGTTTGACCAGTCGTGCTTGATTGGGCCATAGGGTTTCGAACTGGCTGAGGGCCTCGTCGAGCGACAGCAGGTCGACGGCTTTGTCTTCCACAACCGGCTCGGCAAAATCGATGGGGACTTGATGGAGGTCAGCCCCTCGCTTTAAAGTCTTCCGTCGACGCGCTTGCTCGACCAGAATTCGACGCATCGCCTCTGCCGCAGCACCAAAGAAATGCCCGCGACCTTTCCATTCCGGCTGCTGTTCCGCATCTACCAATCGAAGGTAGGCTTCGTGAACCAACAGGGTGGGTTGAAGGCTGGGGGAACTGCGTTCCTTAGCGAGCCTCCTAGCCGCCAGGTAGCGGAGTTCTTCATAGACCAACGGCAATAGTTCTGCGGAAGCAGACGAATACCCTTGCTCCACTTTCTGCAACAGCTGTGTTAACTCGCCCATTGTAAAATTATAACGTAGTTCCAATTGAAAAACGGTCCAGGATCTCCATCATCAATTGGACTTCAACCGCGTGAAATTTGGCATCAGCCTTGTTAACAGTGATTTAAAAACGCGACCGACCTAAGGGGACGGCCTGAGCGGTCTCCCGGTTTTCAACAAATTTCATGAGTTCAGCGCGGCTTGCTTTTTCATTTTCGAATTCTTGTATTTGCACTAGTCTCCGAACAGCCGCTCGCCCAGCAGCCATTAGGCGGCTTGGGAATATTGTATTGCTCACAAAGCTGGACGATCTCTTCGCGGGAATTGCCCACCCCAGCGCAACCACTTCGTAACAATACTCTCTGCGATCGAAGATTGGTCGTACTGTCGGGAAACACCTTCGAACCTCTGAAAATACGTAATTAACACAAACCTAGCCAATGCCATGTGTTTAACGACATTAGTATCATAGCCGATCCTCGAATCGGTGGCAGCGGTCTCTTCTGGGGACACAGAGCGGTCTCTTCTGGGGACACAGCAGAATGGCGGGCGGGTAGGAAATTCCTAAAAAGTTGGGAATGCCGGTCAAGTGGGGTTCTGGGGACACAGCAGAATGGCGGGCGGGTAGGAAATTCCTAAAAGTTGGGAATGCCGGTCAAAGAATTCCAGGGCCAGTTCGTCTAACAAGGTATCAAACGCAATTCGGCCAGCATTGGTCACTGGACCGAAGCTGAACTGCGACTGTTGTACCTTCC